>CANRAX010000015.1 GCA_947628635.1 uncultured Bacilli bacterium
CTTGAACATTATTTACGGCTAAGCCAGAACTTGTTTTATCATAATAAACATCTTCACTTTTTACTAGAGTTCCGGCTACTACATAGGAAGTTGACGCTGATAGAATTATTACAATAATTACTATAATTAAGATTTTTTTATCTAATTTCATTTTATGTATTCCTCTCATTTTTTACCTTTTTCTATTTTAATTTTATCATAGATTTTAGAAAAAGCAATACAAAAATGAATACATTTTATATTTATAAAACACTTATAAATATGAATATATAATTTAATTATTAAAAATATTACAATAATGTTTAGGAGGTTAATAAATATGAAGAGTTTTAAACCTTATAAAAAATTAAATGCTAGTGAAAAAATGGTTACAACTATAAGAATTGATAGTGAAACTATAAACGAAATTGATAAAATTGCTAACGAAATAGATGTTAGTAGAAATGAACTTATAAATCAATGTATAAGATATGCATTAGATAACATAAAGAATAATGAAATTGATAAAAAAAAGAATGATTAGTTTTTCTTGACTAGTCATTCTCTTCTTTTGGTTTAATAACGACGTATCTATTAGGCTCTTCGCCTTCACTTTCAGTATAAACTCTTTTATTATTTGTTAGTGCATTATGAATAATTCTTCTTTCGTATGAATTCATTGGATCAAGTTTAGCAGCAATTTTAGTATTAGCAACTTCGCGAGCAATATTTTTTGCTAATCGTTCTAAAGATTTATCACGTTTTTCTTTATAATCATTAATATCTAAAATAAATTTAAAATTTTTTCCTAATTCTTTAGCTATATGTTGATTTACTACGATTTGAAGAGCTTTTAAATTTTTACCATTTCTTCCAATAATAATAGAATTATTATCAGAAAAAATAGTATATATTGGTATTTCTTCTTTATTTTTGATTTCAATATTAGCACTAACACCAATATTTTTTAATAATTTAATAGTATAGTCTTTTATATATTTTATTACATCACGTCTTTCAATAACTTCAATTTCTACTTTTTTACTTTTAAAAAGACCACCTTTTACTTCACTTAGTTCTCTTATTAGAAGATTTTCTTCAGTTTCTTGTAAATCAATAGTTGCATTATTTATTGCTTCTTCTTTGGTTTTACCACTGTAATTATGCTTTTCCATATACTTCTTTACTCCTTTTTACTAATATATTTTGAATAATTGTAAAGACATTAGATGTTACCCAATATATACCTAAACCTGATGGCATAAATATAGCTGTTATTACTATCATACCACACATCATTATTGGCATCATTTTCATAGATGGATCTTGCATATTTCCTGTTGAGTTCATTTTAAAAGAATAAAATGTTGTAAAGGCTATTATTAACATTAAAATTATATATGAATAAAAAGTTCCTGTTGAAACTCCAATAGCTGGTGTTGTTCCTAATTCTAAGCCTAACATTTTATCTTCAAATATAGCTGGTGTTCTTTGAATTGCTTCTAAAAAAGCAATAAATAATGGTAATTGTAAAAAAGCAAATAAACAACCAGATAGGGGATTAATATTATATTTTTTATAAATCATCATCATTTCTTGATTTTGTTTAATCATTGACTCTTGATCATCTTTTCCTTGATATTTTCTTTGAATTCTATCAAGTTCAGGTTGAGCTTTTTTTATTAATTCAGATTGTAGAGCTGTTTTTTTAGTAACTGGAAAAGCAATTAGTCTTATAATGAGTGTTACTGTTATAACTGATAAAGCGTAATTTTTTAATAATTTACCAATCATAATAAGAATAAAGGCTAATGGTTTTACAAAAATAGTTGTCCATAATCCTTCATATTTTCCAGATGTTATTTTGAAATTTTCACAATCTGGTAAGTTTTCTATTTTAACTTTATTTTTTTGATAAGTTTTTAAACTTTCTTTATTAGTTGGTTTACATAATATATTTTCTGTTAAATTTTGACCAGTTAATTCATTCTTGACTGGTTTATTATTTTTATCAGTTAAAACCTTTGTACAACCAGTGGTAAAGATGAATAAACATAGTATTATTATAATTTTAAATTTTGGTGTTTTGTTCTTCATTTTAAATATCCTTTCTTTTTTTTAACATAAGGTTGAGAAAATCTTGCTCCAAGTCTTGAAATAATTTATTTTCTCCTCCTTTTCTAAATATTATAATATAATCTTTGTTATTATTGTAGTTTTTTTTGTATTTATCGATGATGGCACGTATTTTTCTTTTATATTTATTTCGATAAACAGCATTACCAAGTTTTTTACTCACTGATATTCCAAAACGATCATAGGGAAGATTATTCTTTTTTTCATAGATAATAAAACTTTGATTTTTAGAAAAATTTTGAGCTTTTATGATTTTTTCAAAGTCTTGAGTTGATTTTACTATATAAAGTTTTTTCATTCTTTTCCTCCCTTTTAAAGTAAAAAACCACTGTTAAAACAGCGGTATTTAAGCGCAAAGTTTCTTACGACCTTTACGACGGCGACGATTTAAAACATTTGTTTTTTTACGTGCAAAAAAACCTAGTCTTTTAGCTTTTTTACGATTATTTGGTTGATATGTTCTCTTCATAAGTTCCACCTCCAGACACAAATCTACCTTATTATAATAAGAATAGGGGAGTTTTGTCAAATAAAATCTTAATTATTTAATGAGAATAAAATTTTTAAAAACTAATTTTTAAGGTAATAATAATTAAAAATTTGTCTTTCCACAGAAAATGTTAAATTTTTTTCTTTATTTTATACAAAAAAAGATATTTTTCAACATTATCCACAATATTGTTGAAAAAGTTTTTAATATGTGTTATTAAAAATTTGTGGAAAATGTGGAAAATTTTTATATTTGTTGATATGTATAGATTTTACTTGTTGAAAAAGTTGTGAATATTTTGTGGATAACTTTTTTTTTAAAATTTTGGTTTATTTTTTTTTAAAATTGGTTTATATTAAACGTAACTTGATTTATTCTTGTGGGGAGATGGTAGAATGAATGTCGATATTTTATGGTCTAAATTTCTAGATTCTATAAAAGATGATTTATCTTCACTATCTTACTCAACTTGGTTTCAAGATACAAAACTTTATAGATTAGAAGATAATAAAGCTTATATTGTTGTACCAATGCCAATTCATAAGAAACATTTAATGGATAATTACTCGGAACTAATTTCTAATAAACTAATTGAAATTACAGGTACTACTTATGATTTAGTTTTTATATTAGAAGAAGAAATAATAGGATTAGAGTTAGATGAAGATGATAAAGAGGAACCAATACATATTTCAAATGAAAATAAACCAAAAATGTATAATTCTACAAACTTAAAAAGAAAATATCTATTTGAAAATTTTATAGTTGGAAATAGTAATAAATTTGCACATGCAGCGGCATTATCAGTAGCAGAAAATCCTGGAAATATGTATAATCCTTTATTTTTATATGGAAATAGTGGTTTAGGTAAAACACATTTAATGCACGCTATTGGAAATTATATTGTTGATAATTCAGAAAAAAGAGTTCTATATGTAACAAGTGATCAATTTATTCAAGATTTTATAGGAACTAATAAAAAAGATGAAAATGATACTAATTTTAATTATGTTGAATTTTTTAAAAATAAATATCGAAATATCGATGTGTTGTTAATTGATGATATTCAATTTTTAGGTGGAGCCTCTAAGACACAACAGGAATTTTTTCATACTTTTAATACTCTTTATAACGATAGTAAGCAGATAATTATATCTTCAGACAGATCACCTGATGATTTAAAATTATTAGAAGATCGTTTAAGGACAAGGTTTTGTTGGGGATTAACCGTAAATATTTTCCCACCTGATTATAACTTAAAAATAGAAATTATAAAGAAAAAAATTATTGCTGGAAATTTTGAAAAAGTAATTCCGGAAGATGTTATTGAATATATTGCTTCTAATATTGGACCAGATGTAAGACAACTAGAAGGTTCTATTACAAGACTTATTGCTTATTCAACAATAATGGGTGGAGCAGATATTAATTTAGATTTAGCTATTGAAGCTCTTAAGGATTTCATTAGTAAAGGAATGGGCGAAAAGAATGATATACAGAGAATACAAAAAATCGTTTCGGAATATTTTCAGATTTCGGTGGAGGATATAAGAAGTAAGAAACGTAGTTCTAATATTTCTTTTCCGCGACAAATTGCTATGTATTTATGTCGAGTTATTACTAGTGAATCGTTTCCAAAAATAGGTACAGAGTTTGGAGGAAAAGATCATTCTACTGTAATGCATTCTGTGGAAAAAATAGAAAATGAAATAAAAGTAAATAAAGATTTAAATAATATAATAGAAAAGTTAAAAAATGATATAGGTATTGTGCAAAAATAAAAGTTTTAATTTTTTTTTCCACAGTTGAAATTCAATGGAAATCGTTATAAAATAATGAAATAAGGAATTTTACACTTTTTCCACTGTAATAATATAAATAATATATAAAGAAAGAAGGAAAAATAAATGAAATTAACTATTAAAAAAGAAATATTATTAGAGGCTTTAAATAAAGTATCAAAAGCAATATCAACAAAAAATTTAATACCAGTATTAGCAGGGATAAAATTTGAATTAAAAAAGAAAAAACTTACTTTAACAGCTAGTGATAATGATATTACAATTCAAACAACTATTGAAGGAGTAAAAGATGAAGATTTTCAAGTTGAAACAGAAGGTAGTATTATTATTCAAGGAAAATATATATTAGATATTGTTAGAAAATTAGAAGATGAATATATTAATATTGAAGTAGTTGATGATTTAAAAATACTTATTTACACAGCTAATAGTGAGTTTAATTTAAATGGTATAAGTGAGAGTGAATATCCTAATATAGGTCTTGAAGAAAGTAAAAAGAAGGTTGATATTAAAGGTGGTATATTAAAAAATATTGTTAATCAAACAGCTTTTGCTTCTTCAAATGAGGAAAGTAAACCAGTTTTAACGGGTATTAATTTTAATATTGTAGGTGATGTTCTTGAATGTAATTCAACTGACTCTTATCGTTTAGCTAGAAAAGTTGTTAAATTAGATAAAGTTAGTGAAGAAACTTATAATATTATTATTCCAAGTCATAATATCTTAGAATTTGTAAAAATTCTTGGCGATGATGATAATATAGTTGAATTACACATATTTAATAATAAAATTTTATTTAAAACAGGTAATGTTAAATTTGAGTCTCGTTTAATAAATGGTACTTATCCAAATACTTCTAATTTATTACCTGATGAAGCATTAATGATTATGAGTACAAATATAAATGAATTTTATAATGTTATTGATAGAGTTAGTATTTTGACTAGTGATAAAGAAAAAAATATTGTTACTTTAGAAACACAAGGAAATACATTAATTTTAAGAAGTAGTTCTGCTGAAGTTGGTCGAGTAGAGGAAAAAATGACGGTAAGTAAAAATAACGATGAAGATATAAAAATTTCATTTAGTGCTAAATATATGATGGAAGCTTTAAAAAGTTTTTCCACAGAAACTGTTGATATTCATTTTGTAGGAGAAATAAAACCAATTTTAATAAAATCAAAAGAAGATGAAACACTTACACAATTAGTTTTACCTATAAGAACTTATTAATAAAAAAAAGAAATTCTTAGAAATTTTTCAATAAAGTTTCTTTTTTTTTAATAATTTTTTTATTTTTTAGCAAATAATATATATGAAAAACAAATTTTCTTCATTTTTCGACAAAATTTGGCAAATTTCGACAAAAAAATATGATATTATGCTATTGAAAACAAGGCCATATGTTTTCAAATAAGGGGGAAATTTAAAATGAAATATGAAATTAATTATGGTACATTGGCTGTTATGCCAAATAATGAAAATAATAGTTTGATATATGAGGATAAAGAAAGATATATCATTGAGGAAACGCCATTTAAAATAATGGAAGATAGTTGCAAGTATTTTGGAAGTACATATAAAGGAAGAAAAGATAGTGCTAAAGACATATTAGGTGCCGAATATAAGGTGCCCATAATTGTTGAAGATACAAATAATTTAATAGTTTTTCCAACAACATCACCGTCTGCTGAAGATTGTGTTTGGATATCTTTAAATAGAGTCAAAAATTTCGAAGCAATAGATTCTACAAATACAAAAATTATATTTGATAATGAAATGGAAATAATAGTTCCCGCAACGTTTAGAAGTATTCAAAATCAAATTTCAAGAGCAACTAGATTGGATTATATTTTAAGAAAACGTAAAAATATATAAAATAATTATATTTTTAGAGAAAATAGTTATCAAAAACTATTTTTTTATGTTTTAAAGCCTATTTTATGGTATAATAGAAACGTACGTATAGGAATACTGTAATAGGGGATAGGTGATTATATGGCTATTTTAAAGGTAAATAAATGAAAATCACTAAATTAAATCTTATTAATTTTAGAAATTATTCCAATGTAAATATTAATTTTGGTGATCATATGAATATTTTTATTGGAGATAATGCTCAAGGTAAAACAAATATATTAGAAGCTATAACGATTTTAGCTCTTACAAAATCACATCGTGTTAGTTATAATCCTAATATAATTCAATTTAATAAGAAAAAATGTTTTTTAAAAGGTGTTGTAAAAAAAGAAAAAATTATTTCTAAATTGGAAATTGAAATGACTGATGAAATAAAAAAATTTAAAGTAAATAAAACAGAAATAAGGAAAATAGCTGATTATATATCTTATTTAAATGTAATTATATTTACTCCAGATGATTTAGAAATAATAAAGTCTTCCCCAAGTGTACGAAGAAATTTACTTAATATTCAACTTTCTCAAATTTCAAAAAATTATTTAAATACTTATAATGAATATAATAAAATATTAAAAACGAGAAATGAATACTTGAAAATTTTATTTAATAATAATATAGCTGATAAAAATTATTTAGATATTTTAACTGACAAGTTAATTGAAAAAGCTATTATTATTTATCAACTTAGAAAAGAATATTTGGATTTGATTAATAAAAGAATAAATTATTTTTATCAACAAATAGCAAGTGATGATGAGTTAGAAGTAGAATATTTACCAAATATTGAGATTAATAGTTATGATAATGAGTCTCTTCGTAAAATTTTAAAACATAAATATAAAAAATATTATATGAAAGAATTAAATTATGGTATGACTATATATGGTCCTCATCGTGATGATTTTATTTTTAAATTTAAAAATAAAGGTACAGATTTAAGACTTTATGGTTCACAAGGACAACAAAAATTAGCAATAATATCTTTTAAGTTAGCTGAAATAGAAATTTTTAAAGAGAAGTGTGGAGATTATCCAGTTTTGCTTTTAGATGATATTTTTAGTGAACTTGATATTAAAAAGCGTAATAAAATTTTAAAGATAGTCGGAGATTATAACATTCAAAGTGTTATAACGACAACAGATTTAAAAAATATTCGCAAAAATTTTTTAGAAAATGCTTTTATTTTTGAAGTTAAAGCAGGCACGTTAGAAAGAAAGTAGGTAATAATATGAATGAAGAAAAAGTTAATGTAAATTATGATTCTTCTGCAATACAAGTATTGGAAGGTTTAGAGGCCGTAAGAAAAAGACCAGGTATGTATATTGGAACTACTAGTTCAAGAGGTTTACATCATTTAGTTTGGGAGATAGTTGATAATGCAATTGATGAAGCTTTAGCTGGTTATTGTACTCATATTGAAGTAACAGTTGGCAAGGATAATAGTATTACTGTTAAAGATGATGGTCGTGGTATTCCTGTTGATATTCATCCTAAAACTGGTAAAAGTACAGTTGAAACTGTTTATACTGTTTTGCATGCTGGTGGAAAATTTGGTGGCGGAGGATATAAAGTTTCAGGTGGATTACATGGTGTTGGTGCTAGTGTTGTTAATGCATTAAGTGATTGGCTTGAAGTAAGAGTTTATAAAGATGGAAATGTTTATTATCAACGTTTTAGTAAAGGTGGTCATCCTGAAGATGATTTAAAAATTGTAGATAAATGTGATAATGATAGAACAGGAACGACAGTTCATTTTTTACCAGATGATGATATTTTTACTGAAACAACAGTGTTTGATTATGAAATATTAAAGACTAGATTGAAAGAATTAGCATTTTTAAATAAAGGTCTTAGAATTACGTTATATGATGATAGAGAACCTGATAAAAAAGATTCTTTCTATTATGAGGGTGGAATTGTTGAATATGTCCAAATGCTTAATAAAAATAAAACGCCTATTCATGAGAGTATAGTCTATGTTGAAGGTGAAGAAAATGATATTAAAGTAGAAGTTGCTTTACAATATAATGAGACTTATAATTCAAGCATTTATTCTTTTGTTAATAATATTACTACACCAGAAGGTGGTACACATGAAGATGGTGTTAGAAGAGCTCTTACAAGAATACTGAATAAATATGCTGTAAATGCTAATTTAATGAAAGATAAAGATGATTCTTTAACTGGTGATGATGTCAGAGAAGGAATTACAATGATTATTTCTATAAAACATCCTAATCCTCAATTTGAAGGACAAACTAAAACAAAACTTGGAAATAGTGAGGTTAGGGGTATAACAGACAAAATTTTTTCTGAAACATTTGAAAGATTTTTAATGGAAAATCCTGATGAAGCAAAAATTATTTTAGATAAATCTTTGACAGCTAGTAGGGCTAGGGTAGCGGCTAAAAAAGCTCGTGAATTAACAAGAAGAAAAGGCGATTTAGATATAACCAATTTTTATGGAAAATTGTCTGATTGTAAGAGTAAAAATGCTTCAGAAAGTGAAATTTTTTTGGTCGAGGGTGATTCGGCTGGTGGTTCAGCTATTAAAGGTAGGGATAGTATGACACAAGCTATTTTACCTTTACGTGGTAAGATTTTGAATGTAGAAAAGGCAAGGTTGGATAGAGCTTTGTCTAATGAAGAAATTAGGACAATTATTACGGCTTTCGGAACGGGAATTGGTGAAGAATTTGATTTGTCTAAATTACGTTATCATAAAATAATTATTATGACTGATGCTGATGTAGATGGTAGTCATATTCGTGTTTTACTTTTAACTTTATTTTACAGATTTTTTAAGCCAATAGTTGAAGCTGGTCATGTATATGCTGCTCAACCTCCTTTATATAGAATTACCCATGGTAAGACAAGAAAATATGTTTTGGATGATGCGGAAAGAGATGAGTATTTAGCGTCTTTAGGATCTAATGTTAAATATGAGATTGCTCGTATGAAAGGTCTTGGCGAAATGGATGCAGAAGAGTTGAATGAAACTACTATGGACATAAAACAGAGGGTGTTACGAAAAATCACAGTTGAAGATGCTATGGCTGCTGATGAAATTTTCTCTAAATTAATGGGAGAAGAGGTAGAGCCTCGTAGAGAATTTATTGAGCAAAATGCCACTTATGCTAATTTGGATGTTTAGGAGGTTTTAAAAGTGGATAGATTAGAGCAAAATAATATAGTTAAAGAAGTTCAAGATTCATTTTTAGATTATTCTATGAGTGTTATAACAGCAAGGGCAATTCCTGATCTTAGAGATGGTTTAAAACCGGTTCATCGTCGTATTTTATATTCAATGTTTGTTTCTGGTTATACGCCTGATAAACCTCACAGAAAAAGTGCTAAAACGGTTGGAGAAGTTATGGGTAATTTCCATCCACATGGTGATTCTTCAATTTATGAAGCCATGGTTAGAATGGCTCAAGATTTTTCTTATCGTTACATGTTAATTGATGGTCATGGTAATTTTGGTAATATTGAGGGTTATGGTGCAGCAGCAATGCGTTACACAGAGTCTCGTTTATCAAAAATATCGCTTGAGTTACTTCGGAATATTAATAAAGATACTGTTGATTTTATACCTAACTTTGATGAAAGTGAAAAAGAACCTACGGTATTACCTTCAAGATTTCCAAATATTTTAGTTAATGGAACTACGGGAATTGCTGTTGGAATGGCAACAAACATTCCTCCTCATAATTTAGGGGAAGTTATTGATGGTTGTATAGCTTATATTAATAATCCTGATATTGATTTAGATGGTTTAATGAAGTATATTAAGGGACCTGATTTTCCAACAGGGGCAATTATTTTAGGTAATAGTGGTATTAGGAGAGCTTATGAAACTGGTAGGGGAACAATAACAATTCGTAGTAAGGCTCAAATTGAAGAGAAAAATGGAAGACAATATATAATTATTGATGAAGTGCCTTATGGTGTTAATACTTTAGAACTTAAAAATAAGGTTGCAGAGCTAGTTCATAATAAAGTAATTGATGGTATTAGTGATTATCATTCAGATTTAAAAAATGGTATTAAAATAACTATTACTTTGAAAAAAGATGCTAATGCTCAAGTGGTTTTAAATAAATTATATAAACATACTGCTTTTCAAACGAGTTACGGAATAATTTTCTTAATGCTTGATCAGGGTGTTCCTAAGACATTAGGTCTTAAAGATATTATTGTTAAATATATAGATTATCAAAAAGAAGTTATTATTAGAAGAACTAGATTTGATTTGGATGTTGCGGAAAAAAGAGTTCATATTTTGGAGGGATTGAAAATTGCTCTAGACAATATTGATGCTGTTATAAAATTAATTCGTGGTTCTGATTCTGATGATGATGCTCGTGCTGGTTTGATGGAAAACTTTAAGTTAACTGAAATTCAGGCTAATGCTATTCTTGAAATGAGATTACGTCGTCTAACTGGTTTGGAACGTGAAAAAATAGAAAATGAGTTAAGTGATTTACTAAATACGATAGCTGAGTTGAAGAGTATTTTAGCGAGTGATGAAAAAATATTAGAAGTTATAAAAAATGAGTTACTTGAAATAAAAGCAAAATATGGTGATGAAAGACGTACTAATATTGATATGACAGCTATTGAATATATTGAAGATGAGTCTTTAATTCCAGAAGAAGATATAATTGTTACGTTAACAAATAATGGTTATATTAAGCGTTTACGTTCTGATACTTATAGGACACAAAATCGTGGTGGAGTTGGAATTAAGGGAATGTCAACTAATGAAGAGGATTTTGCGAAACATTTAGTTTCTATGAAAACCCATGATTATATTCTGTTCTTTTCTAATAGGGGACGAGTTTATAGAATGAAGGGTTATGAAATTCCTGAATTTTCTAGACAATCTAAAGGTTTACCAATTGTTAATCTTTTGCCACTTGAGAAAAATGAAAACATTAGTTCGATAATTGATATAAAAGCTAATAATGATGATTTTACAAAATATTTAATGTTTGCTACTAGAGATGGAATTGTTAAAAGAACTGCTATTGAAGAGTTTGATAATATTCGAAAAAGTGGTAAGATTGCAATAGTTCTTAAGGAAAATGATGAGTTAATAAGTGTTCGAAAGACTTGTGGAAAAAATGAAATTATAATTGGAGCCAGCAATGGTCGTATGGTTCGATTTGATGAAAATGAAGTTCGTTGTATGGGCCGCAGTAGTTCTGGTGTAAAAGGAATTGATCTTGAAGGTAGCAAGGTTGTTGGTGCAGAGGTTATTCAGCCAGGTGAATATGTATTAATTGTTACTGAAAAAGGTTATGGAAAGAAAAGTTTAATTGATGAATATAGATTAACTCATAGAGGTAGTAAAGGTGTTAAAGCTTATAATATTACTGATAAGAATGGTATGATGGTAGCTTTAAAGACATTTAATGGTGATTTTGAAAAAGAATTGGATGTTATTATTGTGACTGATAGTGGAGTATTTATGAAAATGCCTCTTGATCAAATTTCAACGTTGAAGAGAGCTACTCAAGGTGTTAGATTGATTAATTTGAAGGATGAACAAATTGTTTCTACGGTAATTATTGTTAAAAAAGAAGAAGATTCTAATAGCGAAATTGTAGCTGAAGGTATTGAGGAGTAAATAATTTAATTTACTTCTTTTTTTGTAAATAAAAAGCAATTTTTGTGTAAAATAGTGTCTGTGGAAAAAATATTTTTCTGAATTGATTATTTTTGATAATAAAATTATGTAATTATTTTATTAATATTAAAATGAGCAATTATTTTCATATTTTTTTTGTATAATTAGTGTATTTTAAATAAAAAATGATTGTGGATAAAAATTTTTAATGATTATGTTTCACGTGGAACGTTAAAAATTATTTCCCGGGAAATAATTATAGTGATAACGTTTATGTATGGTAATTTGTGTTAATTAAAATATTTTAGAAAAATTTTATATTAAATTTAATTTATAATTTTTTTAAAATTTAATGTTCCACGTGAAACATTAAAAAATATAGTTATATTTTTATTTAAAAATTTAAACAATGTTTCACGTGGAACATTTACTATATTTTGTTTACTTTTTTTTATATATATAATAAAATGTATTTGTGCAATGAAAGTGATTGAACCAGGTCAGGATTGGAAAATAGCAGCCTTAAGATCCTCCTTTCATGTGCACTTTTTATTTTGAATTAAAAATATTATTCAATATATTATTAATATTTGTTTTGAGGAGGAAAAGTCTTTTATGAATAAGAAATTTTTTGATATTGCTTTTGAAGAAGCACAAGAGGCTTATAAATTAGATGAGGTTCCGATTGGTGCGGTTATTGTTAAGAATGGTAATGTTATTGCAAAAGCTCATAATTTAAAGGAAACAATGAAAAATGTTACTGGTCATGCGGAAATGTTGGCTATTGTTGAGGCTTCAAAGTTTTTGGACAATTGGCGTTTAGAAAATTGTGATTTGTATGTTACTTTAGATCCTTGTCCTATGTGTGCAAGCGCTATAAAACAAGCTAGAATTGCTAATGTTTATTCAGCTCTTGAAAATTTGAATAGTGAAAATTCTTTTATTATAAATAAAATTTTTTCTGAAAGTGATATTAATTCTTCGTTAAAATTTTTTTCTAATTTAATGACTGAACGAGCTAAATTATTATTAAAAGACTTTTTTAAAAATAGGCGTTAAGATAGTGCTTTATTATGATATAATTGATATAGATGGAGGTGCATTTTTTAATGTATCAAGCTTTGTATAGAAAATATCGTCCTATTAATTTTGATTCTGTTGTTGGACAAGATAGTATTATTAGAACATTAAAAAATTCGATAATAAATAAAACTTTTACACATGCATATATGTTTTTTGGCCCTAGAGGCACTGGTAAAACTACTATTTCTAAAATTTTTGCTCGTAGTATTAATTGTTTGGAACCTGTTGATGGAATTGCCTGTGGTAAATGTAAAAATTGTGTGGAATCTTTTAAAAATTCTTGTGTTGATATAATTGAAATTGATGCTGCGTCAAATAATGGTGTTGATGAAATAAGAGAACTTAGAAGTAAAGTTGCTTTAGTTCCAGCAGAATTAAAATATAAAGTTTATATTATTGATGAAGTTCATATGTTATCTATTGGGGCTTTTAATGCTTTATTAAAAACGTTAGAAGAACCACCTGAACATGTTGTTTTTATACTTGCTACTACTGATCCTCAGAAAGTCCCTGAAACTATAATTTCAAGGTGTCAATGTTTTTCTTTTAAGAGAATTTCTTCTGAAATGATTGTGGAAAGATTAAAATTTATTTGTTCTGAAGAAAAAATTGATGTTGAAAATGATGTTTTGAATGAAATTGCTTTGTCATCAGAAGGTGGAATGCGTGATGCTTTGGGAACCTTGGACAAATTAGTTTCTTATTCTTCTTCAAAAATTACTTTAGATGATTTTTATGAATTAAATGGTATGATTACGAAGAATGATTTGAAAAATTTTTATGAAAAGTTATTTTGTAATGATATTTCTGGGGTATTGAGTTTAGTAAATGATTTCAGTAATAAGGGTAAAAATTTAATTCAAATTTTTTCTCAAATAATGATTTCTTTAAGAAATTTGCTTGTGGATTATTATATTAATGATATTAAGTGTCCATATGATATTGATTTGATACAAGATTTTATAAATTTGATTAACGAAAATTTGTTCGATATTAAAAAGAGTGGAAATCCTAAAATTTTTATTGAAATGTTGTTGATAAAATATATAAAAGAACACAATTTAAAAAAAGATAATAATTTGAGCAACAATTTGAATAATAGTATTAAAACTCAAGAGTTTTCTGTAATTGAGAAAAAGCTTGATGAATATGATACAAGTGAAAATCTTGCTGAAAATATTTCCCAGGAAATAATAGATGAAAATATTTCCCGGGAAATAAAAAGTGTTGATAATAATTTTAAAATAAAGAATTTAAATGAAATAATTGATGCTCGTGTTAATAATGTAATGGCTTTGGCTGATAAGAATATTTTAAAAACGGAAATGCAAAATTTTGATTTATTGAATAATTATACTTTTGATCAAAAAATTGGTTATTTGGTATGTAGTTTATTAGATGCTAAATTAAGGGCTGCTAGCAAAGATAGTATTATTCTTAGTTATGAGTATGAATCTAATGTGGAACAGAATTTAATGAATTTGAATAAAATAATAGATGTTTATAATAAAATTACTAACTCTAATAAAACAATTGCTATTATTAGTGATGAGCGATGGATAAATGAAAAAAATAAGTATATTAAGTCGTTAAAAGATGGTAATAAGTATCAGTTTATAGAAGAACCAGAAGAGGTCTTGGAAGAAGCAAAAAATGATGCTATAATAAGTAGTAGTGCAGTTGAACTTTTTGGTGATATTGTCGAAGTAGAATAATAGGAGGATGATAATATGAATATGCAGGCAATGTTAAAGCAGGCTCAATCTTTACAAAAAGATATGTTAAAGATTAAAGAAGAAATAGATAAAACGGAATTTTTAGGGGAGAGTTCTTTTGTTAAAGTAACTATGATGGGTGATAAAACTTTAAAAAATGTTGAAATTACAGCAGATACTTTAGATAAGGATGATGTTGAGGCTCTTCAAGATATGATTGTTGTTGCAATAAATGAAGCAATGAAGAAAATAGATAATGAAACGGAAAAGAAAATGAATAAATTTGGAAATATACCAGGTTTATTTTAGGAATTTGTATGTATCCTGATAGTATAAAAAATTTAATAGAATCTTTTAAGTATTTACCTGGAATTGGAGAGAAAACAGCTGAAAGGCTGGCTTTTTCTGTTTTGGAATTGGAAGATGAACAAGCAGATTTGTTTAGAAGTAGTATTAAAGATGTAAAAATGAAAGTACATAAGTGTAAAAGATGTAATTCTTTAACAGAAGATGATGAATGTTATATTTGTAAGGATGAAAGTCGAGATAATGGTACTTTGTGTGTTGTTGAAGATACAAAAAATGTAATTCTTTTTGAAAAATTAGGAGTTTTTCATGGTAAATATCATGTTTTAAATGGCTTAATATCACCATTGGAAGGTATTAATCCAGAGGATATAGGTCTTGAAACATTAATTGATAGGATTACAAAAGAAAAATTCAAAGAAATTATATTTGCTTTTAGACCAAGTATTGAAGGAGAAACAACATCTTTGTATATTAAAAAAATTCTTGAAGATATGAATTTGAAGATTACTAGATTAGCTAGTGGTGTTCCAATGGGTGCTGATATGGAATATTTAGATAGTTTGACATTGGAGAGAGCATTAAATGATAGAAAAGAAATAGAATAAATTAAAAAATTTTTCATACTCTTTATAGAAGGATAATATTTATTGTGAAAGGAAAAAAGTATGAAAACAATTTTTTATTTATTGAAAAGGTTTATACTTAGTGCTTTTATATTGTATGGTTATAATTTATTTTCTGTTAATTTTAATATGATAATTCCTATTAATTTTATAACATTAGCTATGATTTTCTTTTTGGGAGCACCTGGTTTGGTAGCTTTAGTTATGTTTAGAATTATTTTGTTATGAGGTAGATAATGTGGTAGAGGATTCTTTAATAAAGAAACAATTTTTTGAAATAGTAAATAATTACATAAAAAATGATAAATTGTCTCATGCATATTTAATTGAGGTTAACAATTATGATGATGATTTTGCAGTGGTTTTGGAATTTGTAAAAATGATTTTATGTAATTGTACTAGGGAAAAATTAGAAAATGATAAGAGTAATATTAGTGATTTAATAGATAATTCAAATTATCCTGACTTAAAAATTATTGAAGCTGATGGACAATGGATTAAAAAAAGTCAATTGCTGGAATTGATTGGTGAGTTTCAAAATAAATCGTTACTTGATAATAAAAGAATATATATAATAAAAGAAGCTGAAAAATTAAATAGTTCTTCAGCTAATACAATATTAAAATTTTTGGAAGAACCAGAAGAGGGAATAGTTGCAATTTTATTAACAAAAAATAGGTTTCAAGTGATTGAAACTATTTTGTCTAGGTGTCAAACATTAACATTAGCTGCTAGTGATGATTGTATTTGTTTATCAGATAATAGTAAGTTACTTTTGGAATATATAGTAAAAAGAGAAGAGTTGTTTATAAATTATAATAAGATTATTACTGATATAATACCTGATAAAGTTCAAGCAAAAGTTGTTTTTAATGATATTTCTCAGGTTATAATTAATTTTATAAATTTTAATTCTAATAGAGTTTATGATGGTAATAAAGAGATTATTAATATTTTACAGAAGGCTGATTTGAATTATTTAGTAAGTATTCTTTCTATTATTGAAGAAGAATTTGTAAAATTAGAGTATAATATTAATTATAAACTTTGGCTTGATGCGTTGTTTGCGCGTTTTATTATAGGAGGTTAATAATGATAGATGTAGTAGTTGTAAGTGTTAGACATATTGGTAATAT
>CANRAX010000016.1 GCA_947628635.1 uncultured Bacilli bacterium
AAAATACACTTTTTAGATTCAAATGCACTTTTTTGTGCACTTTACTTAAAATTTAACGTTTTTGTAAAGTTTTCTTTGAAAAGACTCTCATAAGTTAGATTATGTTAAAAATTTAAATCTTTTTTCTTTGATTAGTTTTTACTTAATTTGTTTGGTCAGTTCTTGGACTACTTTGAATAAATCTATTTGATACTTGCCCTTGAACTTGAGAAACTTGCTGATTTGGTTGATTTGTAACAAATTGCTGAGTTTGAGGAGTCGCAAAACTAATATTATAGCCTTGACCAATCTCCTTAACTCCTTGAGAATAAATTTGTCGATACCAAACATCTTGCAAATTAACATTATTGCTTAAAGGCCGTGGATTTGGTAAGTCAATATACATTGGAATAGGAACTTTAAAAGCCGAACCAAAAGCAATACAATTACCTGGTTTTAAATTTTTTAGTTGTAAAACTATTTCCGAAGTAACATTTGGAACCATTTCTTTTATATAGTTCAAATCTTTTGGATGTAATGTTCTTAAAACCACAAAATTAGAACATTGAGATATACAAGTATCAGATAATTCACTAGGTCTTTGAGTAATTAAAGCTAAGAAAATTCCATATTTACGTCCTTCTTTAGTTATTCTCTCAAAAACATTATAGCCAAGTATTTCACTATCAACATCATGTTGTTGAACATAACGGTGAGCTTCTTCAATTATAATATGAAAAGCTCTACTACCACGTGGTTTGGTAGCACTTGCCTTTAAAAAGAGCATTCGGGAAAGGATTTTTGTAAATACTTTAGCTAAACGATCATCAATATAATTAAAATTAAAATTGACAATTTGACATTTTTGATTATTTTCATTAGTCATTAAATCTTCAATATATTGTTCTTTATTAACAAATCTTGTACAGTCAAAATAGGCTTTATAATCTCCAGTTGCTAAAGTATGAAGACGTACACTAATTATATTAGCATAATCAAATACTTTATCACTCTTTAATATACCTTCACTAATTAAAGCAAAATCCATAGCTTGCTCTAAATCATTTAATGTATAATAAGGATTTAATTCTTCTAAAGGTATATCTTCTACTACATCAATTATATAACCTCTAACAAATTCAACTACTAATTCCATTTCTTGCATTTTACCTGTTTTATCTATAAACAAGCATTGCTTAAAGGTTCTTGTATAACCTGGTTGAACAATTTGGGTTTCAAGATTTAAAGAAGGTGTATTAAATTTAGTCAAAACACCAATAACTTGATCTCTTATTTTTGTAGAATCAGCACCTGATAATAAAATATCTTGTAGAGCTCGAGCAATAATATCATTTTTTCTCTTAATAACATTTCCACTACTTCCCGTTAAAATAGGAACTAATTTTAATGTTTTTTCAATCATTGGAATTTGGGAAGGTGTTGTAACATCTAATAAAAGAGCTAAGTCATCAACATCTAATAACCATGGTGGAATTTTTAAAACTTCATCTTTCGGATCAACAACATTAGTTGTATAAACTTTATAATTTAACGCCTTATTAATTCCATTTAATTGACTAAAAGCATTAGAATATTCACCATAGGCGTCAAAAAAGAAAATATTTGAATTAATAGGTGGCGTTTTACTAAGAAATAATTTTTGAAGAATAGAAGCAACAGTACAACTTTTACCTGCTCCACTATTACCAAGAATAGCAAAATGAGTATTAAAAAATTCATTTATATCAACATTAATTTTGTAACCTTGGTAAACATTACTTGTACCAAAATTAGTTTTACCAAATGCCATTTCTTGTGGACCAAGAATTAATTGTAACTCATCTGCTGTTACTATTCTAATACTAGATTTAAAAGAAGGTTTTACACTTGAACCGGGAGAAAAGACATCATTATTTATTTCACCAACAATATTAACAAGCATTTCTGTTTGGTTAACATTAGCAATTTCTCCAATAACTTTTCGAGGGGTACCATCATCAAAGACTACATGAATATTGACTAAATTTGGCTGTTCATTGATATTAATACTAAGTTTTATGATAACGCTATTATCAATAATTTCTTTGATAGTTCCTAGCATGCAATCACCCTCTATTCTACTAAACAATTATAACAAAAAAAAAAGAAAAATAAAAGTTTCTTTTTCTACATTTTAGCTAAATTATTAATTTTCATAAAGCCCGTGAATTTTTTGAATATCCATATCACTTAAATCATCAATTTTCCATTTGCCATCTTCTTTTGTAAGATTAAAAGTTATTTCATATTTTACTTTTTCAGTTACATCTTTCAATTCTTTTATTTTATAATCAATAAATTCACTTATTGTATCTATTAGGCTATTATCATCAGAATTATTAGAAGTATCAGAGGATGTATCATCTTCTTTATCAGTTGTATCGTTGCCATCATTATCAAGTTCGCTTTCTTCATTAATCTTTTCTTTTGTTTTTTCAAATTCATCGCGATGTTCTTTAAAATATTCTCTTGCTTTTCTTATTGAAGTAGCATAATCATATACTTCAATTTCAACATCGACAGTAGCATTATCGCCATCTATTTTTTCATCCTTTATTTTATAAGATAAATTTTGATATTGTTTTTCTAGAAGAGCTTGATATTCTTTCTTTTGATCATCTGACATACTACCATCTTCTTCTAAAATATCATCTAATTGTTCAAGTATCTCACTATCCATTTTTTGATATTTACCTAAAAATTCTTCTACTTTTGCCGTAGGCGTATTCATTTTTGTTCCGCAACCTGTAAAAATAAATAAGCTACCTAATAGTACTAAAATTATTTTTTTCATTTTTCTGCCTCCCATTAATATAATGAGAGAAAAATAAAAATTTATACCAAAAAATTTCTTATTTGATATAAATTACTCCACTAGCATTATCTCTTCCTTCAAAAGGAACTACAAATTTAGCTAAATATTTTCTTTTTAAACGTGCTGGAACAAAAAGGTTTTGATTAACATATAAAGCTTCATTAATAAGATTTTTTAAAACATCCTGAGGTTTAGCTTTTTTTATAATTTTTGTAATCTTTTTGTCAGTTAATAAATCTGTCACACCATCTGTTAATAAAAGTAACATATCATATTCATTAGGAATAGTTATTACATTAATTTTACACAAATCATCATTTAAACCAATACAGGCATTTATTAAATTACTGATAGCGAAATAGCGTAAATCTTCTTTATTTACGTGACCAAATTTATAATACATCCAAACATCAGAATCATCTTCTGTAATTTGTATTAGCTTTTCTTTTTTATAAGTATAAGCTCTAGAATCACCAATATTAAAAATTAAAGTATTTTTTTTAGTAATAAGCGCTAGAGTTAAAGTTGTTCCAAGTACATCTTGACCATATTCATTAATTAAGTCTTTGTTTATTCTCTTAATCAATCTATTTGTTGATAATATTAATTTCTTTGTATCATTTAGGCTAGAAATATCTTTTCTTAAAAACCACTTTTCTAATTTTTCAATCGTGTAATTGGAAGCAATTTCTCCATATTCTTTACCACCCATTCCATCAGCAACAGCAAGTAATTTATAATTTCTATTTTTCGGATGACAAAGATAAAGACATGCATCTTCATTTGTTGATCTAACGTTTCCTTTTTCACTGATTTTATCAAGTACTTCCATAATAACTCCTAACTAGTAAGTTATTATAGCAAAATTTAGTTAAAAAGTCTTTAATCTTACATAAAATTATTAAAAATTATTTATTATGCTGTAAATTAAGTGTTTTTTAAACCTTCATTAATTTTAGAAAAGTTTCCTCTTTTTCATTAACTTTTTACAAGATAAAAAGTGATAATTTTAAAGTAAGTTTTTGCACTTTAAACATAATAATTATTAACTGATTTATATTTTATATTAAGGCGTTAAGACAAACCGAGTGGAATCGTTAATAGTATTACCTCCCGTAGCACGTTGTCTGGAAAGCAATCCTATGCTGTTTGTTCCTACTCCTACGCCTCCTCGTCGAAACCATGGATTATCGCGTTTAAGATTATTTGCTACTGTATCATTCCATTCTCTTGTTTCTGATAAGGCATGACCGTAGCAAATTTTTCCATTACAAGCTGTTATATCATTTTCATAACTATCTATTGTTGGGTCTATTAATTTGTAAACATTGTAGTACTTTTCATTTGGCAAATCATAATTCCCTACACTTAATCCTTCACTATCCAATCCTTTAAAGCCAGAATTTTTTGTTTCTAGAAGTCCTAAATGAGTATTATCTTTTTGTGCATCATATTCTAATACTCCCATTACCATGTCGTAAGCTCCACCACTCATATCAAACAAGCCATAAATTGTTCCTGTTGTACTGGCTCCAGGACCTGCTTTTCCTCTTTTATTTCCATCTTCATCTAATCCTAAATCGGTCATATCTTTGTTAAGATAATTTTCTTGCGTTTGAGTTCTTATTGGTGAACCATTACTTCTTCCCGTTTTTAATGTTTCGTCAGGATTGACATAAATCATTTTATTTTTTCCTTCATAATCATTATTGCCATATTTTCCATATTTACTTTGAGAAAGGTAGGCTACGGCTCCCCATTCATCATTTTTTATAACGTGTAAATCACCTGTTGTGTTATCGAAGCCAAATGTTTTTGTGTCATTTTGCATACTCCTGCTTGCAAAAAAGAAGCTACTTATTGATTGATGTATTATTGCATTTTGTCCAGGCTTTATTTGTATTTTTGAAACATCGCAATTATCGTCTGTACAAGCTTGAAAATCTTTAGATAATCTTCCTCCTACTTCTGTTTTAGAAACCCATATTCCTGCTCGAGGTGTTGAAGTATTCTTTCCAGACTCATCAGTTTCAGGAAAGTTAAATGCATCATTTGTTATCCATACATTATTATTAGTAGCATTTGTATATTGACCTGTTCCAGTATCATTTTCTGTTACTGGAATAAATTTGACATCTATCTCACCAGGTAATGATTTTGTTGGTGTAGTATTCCCATAACTTCCTTTACCATAATAATCACTTGAACAAGCTTCTTTTTTTATTGTATAAGAATATCTTGGTATCCATACCCACATAGTATTCATATCGGTTTCAACTACTGTTCCAACTGGGGCATCAAGAAGTTCTTGTCTTTTCTCTTCTTTCACTGTAACTGCATTGGCCCATTTCTGATGTTCATAATCATACCAATTATTATCCTTATTTGTGACATCTGCTTTAACCCAATTTCCTGTGGTTGTTGTTTCTTGTTTATAATACACTGGTATCATATCACCATTTAATTCAGGTTTATTTGGTGTAGTTAGTGCTGTTTCTTCTATGGCATCTCCACCAGTTATAACAATATCTCCTGTTACGTTTGGTATATTTAATAAATCATTTGAAAAAGTATAATTCTTTACTAAACTGCCATTCATAGTTACACTACATAATTGAGAGTCTTTAGCTAGTTTTTGATTTAGGTTTTCCGTTTCTAATATTTCCTTTTTATAATTTTCTATATTACTAAAACCGTTATAAGTAATCTTATATACTGGAGCAAATTCAAAGGTTAATAAATATGTTTTTATTTCCTCTTTAGGTGAATTAAATGTGATAGTAAAAGTATTAATTTCTGCCGGACCAACCAACTTGCTACCTACAATATCTTTTTGTACTAGTATGTTATCATTTAGACCATCTATTTTTAAGATACCCATAGCCGTACTTGAAAAGTTTGTTACTTCAATATTATAAGTAATATTTGCTGAACCAGTTGTAGTATAACCTAACTTAACTTCTGTTTTAGAAAAGTCTGAATAATTAATAGTCATATTACTAGGTTTATTACTAGTAGTAAAGTTAGTAATTCTAACATCTTTTTGTGGTCTATAAGTTAAGTTTCCAGAAATACTTAAACTCTTATTTAAAGCTGAATAACCTATACTCATTAAAAGAACTATACTTATTAAAATTATTAAAAAAAAATTAAATTTTTTGTCCATTGCTATACCTTCTTTTTAAAATAATTATTTATTTATCAAAAGAATCTTCTTTTTCCTTTTCTTCCACAAATTTTGTTAAAAGTGTGACTAGATAGTTATTTAAACTTCTATTATCTTTTAAGGCTAACATATCCAATTTTTGTTTTATCTCTTTATCAATTCTAACATAAATTATATCTTTCATAATGATATCACCTTGCTATAATATTAGCATATACCATTTTTTTATATCTATGTGCTTGCAATTAAGCTTTATAAAGCTAGCTTAAGAACAAAAAAAGAATCACACTGTAATTTTCAGTAATGATCCTTAAAATTTGTTAATATATTATTTATCTACTTATTCGTTTTGATATTTAAAAATCACAATTACCTGGAGTTCTTGGATATGGTATAACATCTCTTATATTTTCAACACCTGTTAGATACATAATTAATCTTTCAAATCCCATACCAAAACCAGAATGAACACATCCTCCATAAAGTCTTAATTTTAAATACCAATCTAATTCATCTACACCAGTATTTAACTCCTGCATTCTTTTTAACAAAATGTCATATCTTTCTTCTCTCTGAGAACCTCCCATTAATTCACCTGAACCTGGCACTAATAAATCAACGGCAGCAACTGTTTTATTATCATCATTAAGACGCATATAAAAAGCTTTAATGTCCTTAGGCCAATTATAGACAAAAACTGGAGCATTATACTTTTCTTCAGTTAAATATTTTTCATGTTCTCTAGCTAAATCTTCACCATATTCTGGAGTAAATTCAAACTTTTTACCCGATTCCTTTAATTCTTTAATAGCTTCATGATGAGTTATGCGAATAGCCTTTTTCTTAAGCAAATTTTCTAACTTTTGCATAAGCCCTTTTTCTACAAAATTATCTAAAAATTCTAGTTCAGCTCTACAATTTTCTAGTACATACTTAACAACACTCTTAAGCATATCTTCCATTATATCCATATCTTTTTCTAAATCACAAAAAGCTATTTCTGGTTCAATCATCCAAAATTCTGAAGCATGTGTTTTAGTATTAGAATTTTCTGCCCTAAACGTTGGACCAAATGTATAAACATTTCGATATGCTAAAGCAAATGTTTCTGCTTGCAATTGTCCTGATACTGTTAATGAAGCCATTTTACCAAAGAAATCTTTAGAATAATCTACACTACCATCTTCATTTTTAGGAACATTTTCTAAATCAAACGTTGTTACGTGAAACATTTCTCCTGCTCCTTCACAATCACTAGCCGTAATTAAAGGGGCATGAAAATAAACATAATCTCTTTTTTGAAAATATTCATGTATAGCAAAAGCCGCCTTACTACGTATTTGAAAAACAGCTTGAAAAAGATTAGTTCGAGGACGAAGGTAAGCTTGTTCTCTTAAAAATTCTCGACTATGTTTCTTCGGCTGAATAGGATAATCTTCAGGACAATCACCTAAAAGAGAAACACTTTTAGCTTGAATTTCAAAAAGTTGCCCATCCTTAGGAGATTTTACAACAGTACCTATTACTTGAATAGAACTCCCTATGTGAAATTTTTGAATAGTTTCAAAGTCATCTAACTTATTATCATAGACAATTTGAATTGGTGTAAAATAAGTACCATCTGAAAAAGATATAAAACCAAATTCTTTTTGTTTACGATGATTTTTAATCCAACCTTCTAAAGTTACTTCCTTATTTAAATATGCTTCATAATTTGTAAATAAATTTTTATCAGTCATTTTATCATTCCTTTTTTATATTTTATAAATATAGATGTGATTTATATTTCCAAGCTGTTATTCTAATTACAGCTTCATTTAAAATGTTTTCATCTAGTATACCATTTTTTACAGCATTTAGCACCTCATTATACATTGTTATAAAGTCACTTGTAATAATCATATCATTTCCAGCTTGTAAAGCAAGTATCGGAGCAGTTTTATCTTCTACGTAAGATTTAACAGCCTCCATTGCCAAATCATCTGTCATAATTATACCACTAAAACCTAAGTTATTTCTTAACTCAGAAATTACTTTACTACTTAAAGAAGCCGGATACTGACTATCAATAGCATTAACAATATTATGACTTACTAAAATACTAGGTACTTGAGCTTTAATTCCTTCTATAAAAGGCAAATAGTTATTTTCTGTAAAATTTTCATACGGACTATCATCAATAGCTATACCTGTATGAGTATCAACGTTATTGCCATAACCAGGAAAATGTTTTAGACAAGAATTAATTCCAAATTCATTACTATACTCAACCATATTTTTAACAAAATTAGCTGTTTGCAAAGCATCTTGACCAAAACTTCTTTCATAAATAAAAGCATTTTCATCTGTTGCTACATCAGCAACGGGAGCTAAATTTGTATTTATACCTAAACTTAATAACAATTTAGCCTTTTCACTTTCGGTTTGCTTTAATAATTCAAAACCACCTGTATTATAAATTTCTTGAACAGAGGCAAATTTTTCATCACGAAATTCTTTAAAACGGCTGACTCTTGTAACCGTTCCACCTTCTTCATCAACAGCAATTATTAAAGGATATTTACTAAGTTTTTGATCATTGTCTATTTCTTCTTTTATACTTTCTTTGGTATGATTTTCAAAATCTTTAGCAAATAAAATATAACCACCAGGATAATAATCTTTTTCAACTGAAACATTATTGACATCATATCTTGTCAAAAATACTTGACCCACTTTTTCTTCCAAAGACATTTTATTAACAGTTTTTATAGCATCTTCATAATAATTTTCAAAGAGAAGACCCTTATATTTTTCAAGTATTTCTTTAGAAACGGTTTCTTCTTTTTTCTTTTTAGCCGAACTTTTAGGCATATCACTTAAATAAACTTTTTTATAAATAGCAAAACCAAGTAGAGATATTAATACAATAATTAATAAAGTTATTAATGTTTTTTTCATACAATCTTTTTCATCATAAAACATTTAATTTCTATTATGATTAAATCCTTTCTAAATATTTTAACTTAACTTCTAATTAGTTTATTATTTCATTAAAGTTTTAAATTCATTTGGAATAGCTGTTTCAAAAAGTATTTCTTTTTTTAGATATGGATAATAAATCTTTAACCTATTAGCATGTAAGTATAACCTAGTAAATTTATCATCTTTAAAACCATATTTTTTATCACCAACAATTGGATGTTTCAAATTACTAAGAGCTACCCTTATTTGATTTTTACGGCCTGTTTCAATATTAACTTTTAAAAGTGAATAGTTTTCCTTTTCTTTTAAAACTTTGTAATTAGTTATGGCTTTTTTACCGGTTTTATTTTTCGCGACATAAACAAAATTAGTTTTTGTTTCTAAGAGATTTTCTTCAATATGATCTTCTTTTTTCTTTAACCTGCCATAAACAACAGCTGTGTATTCACGAAGAAGAACATAATCATTCCATTTCTCTTGAAGCATATTTTTCGTTTTTTCATCTTTAGCAAAAATTATTATTCCACTAGTATCTTTATCAAGACGATGGACAATAAAAATTTTTTGAGATGGCTTGGAGGCTTTTAAATACTCTCTTACAATATGATAAAGTGTTTTTTCTTTCTCTTTATTAGTAGCAATCGTTAAAAGACCACTTGGTTTATTTATAACAATAATATGTTCATCTTCATAAATAATTTCAAAGGGAAGTGTTTTCTTATTTTTAGCATTAGTATCTATTATAATTGTCATACCTGGATAAAGTTTATAATCATACTTTAAAATTTTACTATTATTAATAAAAATAGAGCCATGAGTTAAATATTGTTTAACTCTTTTTTTAGGCATATCCAAATTTTCATAAAGATAATCTAATAAAAGTGCCTCTTTCTTTACAATCAATTTCATACAATCACCATTTATTTGATTATACAATATTTTTACCAAAAGCACAAAAGAAAAAGAAAAGATGTTTTTTAAGCATTTTTCTTTTTAAACAATTTATTTAGCAATGGCTTCACAAATTAAACGACTAATTTCTGTTGGATCATCAATTGGTAAACCAGCAATCATTTTAGCTTCACTATATAAAATCTTAGTATATTTTTTAAATTCTTCTTTATCATCCTTATATAATTTTTTTAATTTGGCACTGATTGGATGTTTTTCATTAATTTCCAAAATAGTTTGAGCCTTAATTCCCATATCATTTGGCATAGTATCAAAGACTTTTTGCATTTCGATTGATACATCACCTTTAGTGGTTAAGCAAACAGGATGATTTTTTAATTTATTACTAAATCGAACTTCACTAACTTCTTTAATTTCATCAGCCATTTCTTTAAGTAAAGCACTGTTTCCTTCATTAACTTTCTTTGTAGCTTCTTTATCTTCTTCACTTTCTAAATCTAAATCACCACTTTCAACATTAATAAATTTCTTACCATCATATTCTTGTAAAGCGGTAACAGCGAAAGAATCTACATAATCAGTTAAATATAAAATATCAAAATCTTTTTCTTTAACTTGCTCAACTTGTGGTAAATCTTTTACTTTTTCAATAGAAGAACCAGCTGCATAATAAATAACATCTTGTTCTTTTGGCATAGCTTTTACATATTCACTTAAAGTAATAAGTTTTTCTTTTTTAGCTGAATAAAACATTATTAAATCTTTTAACTTATCTTTATCTTGACCAAAATTATTATAAATACCATATTTTAGTTGCATACCAAATGTCTTAAAGAAAGAAATATAATTTTCACGATCATTTTTAAGCATATCTTCTAATTCTTTACGAATTTTACTTTCAATATTTTTAGCAATTAATTTTAAGTTATGAGATTCTTGTAACATTTCTCTTGAAATATTTAATGACAAATCCTCACTATCAACTACACCTTTAACAAAGCTGAAATAATCTGGCAATAAATCAGCACACTTTTCCATAATCATAACACCATTAGTATAAAGGCTTAAACCTTTTTCATAATCTTGAGTATAAAAATCATATGGAGCATGACTTGGTATAAATAATAGGGCTTTATAAGAACACATTCCTTCGACTGAAGAAGAAATTACTTTTAATGGCTTATCATAATCACTAAATTTATCCATATAAAAATTATTATAGTCTTCTTCACTTACGTCTTTTTTGTTCTTCTTCCAAATAGGAACCATACTATTTAAAGTTTCTATTTCTTTTTTATCTTCATATTTGTTCTTTTTTTCATCAACTAACTCATGATGAGTAACTTCCATTTTAATTGGATAACTTATATAATCTGAATACTTTTTAACTAAGTTTTTAATTTCATATTCATCTAAATATTTTGAATATTCAAATTCTTCAGTATCTTCCTTTAAATATAAAGTTATTTCTGTACCAATACTATCTTTTTTAGCTTTCTTTATAGTATAGCCATCAACGCCCTCACTTTCCCAAGTATAACTATCAGTATCATCAATACTTTTTGAAGTAACTTTTATTTTATTACTAACCATAAAAGCAGAGTAAAAACCAACTCCAAATTGACCAATAATATCAATTTGTTCCTTTTTAGTCATATTTTCTTTAAAAGATAAACTACCACTTTTGGCAATAGTACCTAAGTTTTCTTCTAATTCTTCCTTAGACATACCACAACCACTATCACTAATAGTAATTAATCTTTTATCTTTATCAAAACTGATATTGATTTCTAAAGAATCTTTTTTTACTTTAACTGCCTTATCAGTTAGACTACGATAATATAGTTTATCTAAAGCATCACTAGCATTAGAAATTAACTCCCTTAAAAATATATCCTTATTTGTATAAATAGAATTAATCATTAAATCTAAAAGTCTTTTAGATTCAGACTTAAATTCTTTCTTTTCCATAATTATTCCTCCCAACACTTTTATTTATAACACTATTTTTAGCAGTTGTCAACACAGAGTGCCAAATATTTAAAAAGATATTTTAAGAAAAGCAAAAAAAGAAGTAATTAATTTTACCTCTTAAAAATATAATCTAAATTTTTATTATTTGGACAATTCAACAATTTTATTCCAAGTCGTTGGACCAACTACTCCATTTACTTCCAAACCATTATTAGCTTGTATAGCTTTAACTGATCTTTCTGTTAAACTATCATACGTACCATTAACAATAACACCTGGAATGCTTTGCTTTTTTTCACAAATTAAATATAAAAATTTTTGTAAATTAATAATATCTTCTCCTGCCATATCTTTAAGTAAATATCTTCCTGGATAAAATTCATTTACATTACATAAACAATCCGTTGGAACTTTGGAAATAGTTTGTTTATAAGCCTCTTTTAAAGCCCGCCAAGTATTAGCTGTAACTTCTCCCGTTGCGGTTATATCATATTTATTTTGAAAAGCAATTACCATTTGTCTTGTATTTTCTGTAAAGGTATCACTATTTAAATTTAAAAAAGGAATGTCTGGATCAAAATAAGCAATTACATTTAAATAATAGTTAAGAGTATTAATATAGCTACCAGTATCACCCAATTGTAACTTATTGCCAAAAAGAACTGTTGCCTCATCTTCACTAATGCCTTCAGAATATAAATTACTTATATTTTTTACAGCATTATACAAATACTTAATTTTATACCAAGTAGTTTTATCAACTATTCCTGTTACTTGTAAGTTAAATATTTCTTGAAATTTTTTTACAGCATTTTCTGTTTCTACCGTAAAATAAATGCTATCATCCGTAATAGCTGGTATAGCTGGATAATTTCTACCTATTCTATTAAGCTGTGTTTTTATCATTCGAACAAAATCTCCTGATGTTCCAAGTTCAACTGGAAATCCTGGATAACTAGCAATATTTTCTTCTACGGGAGCATTATATATTATTTTTATATCGTTACCATAGTAATTTTTTAGTATTTCTAAAGGATTTTTCCCTTGATTTGCTAAAGTAACACTACCCCATTGGGAAAGACCATCACACTTTGTAACTCGGCCATCACAATATTGAGCAAATAAAGGTTGTACTTGATCTTCTTTGACAATATAGTTATTAAAATATTCATCAACTACTTGAGATATTGTTTCAAAAAATTGTCTATTCTCACCAAAAGATTGGTCATATACAGAACTACTTGTTATATCAAAGTTATATCCTTTTGAGGGATACCATTCATTATAAACTCTATTTAAAGCAAATGATATTTCCGCTAACACATTAGCCTTTATAGCGTCAATTGGCCAATTGGGATAGATTTCCCCTGAAGCAACATTTTTAATATATTCATCAAAAGGAACAGTAACATTCTTAGCTGTTTCATCAGGAGTACCTAAATGAACAGTAATAACCGTTGGAATAATAGGACTTCTAATTGCCATTTTGTTCTACTCCTTCCAAATCTACCAATGGAGTCATTCTAACATATTGAATTACTTTAATATTACCAAGCATTCCTATTTGATACTGTTTAATTGTTTCATATCCCACATGTATTGCAGTCATATCATAAATTGTATATAATGGAGCTTCCATTGTCATTGTTGTAGCATTAACAGGAGCTGGTAAAGAAATATTATCGATTATACCACTACTGTCAGTTCGCCCACTAAAAAAGACAACTTTTTTATTACCAATAGTTTTAAAAATAACAATTTCACAATCAGCAATAGGTACAGCTTTATAGGCTGTAAAAACTTGAACCTTTAAAGTACCTTTACTAGGATTTTCACTAGCAAACTCTGGATAAAGATTTGTTTTTTGAAATTCTTCAAAAGTAATAATTTCTGGGTTCATTAACTAACCTCCTTTATTTTTAAAATTTGGCCAATACTTAAATTATTACTTGTTAAATTATTTAAAGTTTTAATACTTTCAACTGTAACATTATAATTTCTTGCAATATTATATAAATTATCCCCTTTTTTAACGGTATAAGTTAAATATTGTGGTTCTACATATCCTTCACCATAACAAGTTGATCCAATTGGAATTGCATTATCTTTTTCGGGAATTACTTTTAATTGTTGACCAATACTTATAACATTACTTTTCAAATTATTTATTTCAATTAATTTAGCTACACTCATATTATATTTCTTCGCAATCGAATATAGGCTGTCACCTTTTTTGACAATATAAATCAAATAGTCATTATCAAAAGCTTCATCAAGCATAGTATTATAAGGTATCTTAAGTTGTTGTCCAACAGTTAAGACATCTGTCGTTAAATTATTGATATCTTTAATTTTTTGAGTAGTTGTATTATTCTTTTTCGCAATTGAATATAAGGTATCTCCTATTCTTACAGTGTAAATTGTATAGCCAAAAGGCTCATCTTGGACATTATCATTTACAGGTATTCGCAATTGCTGTCCTATACTTAAAGTATTACTCTTTAAATTATTTAAATTTTTTATTTGATCAACTGTTACACCATAATTAGAAGCAATTGAATAAAGTGTATCTCCTTTTTTAACAATATATAAAATAGTAGTATTAATAGAAGGTATCATTAATGTTTGTCCTACATTGATAGTATTATTTGCAAGGTTATTAGCTGTCTTTATATCTTGAACACTTACGCCAAATTGTTTACTAATACCATATAAAGTGTCCCCTTTTTGAACTATATATGTTTGCATATTCCACCTCATTTAAGTATATGCAAATTTAATAATTATTTATGACCAAATTCCTTTTTAGATTTTGTAAAGAACTACTAAACAGAAAAAATTGCAAATAAAAAAATCATCCTAATTTCTAGAATTCCAAAATTTTAAGATGATTATATTCATTTATTTTTTACAATTTTTACTTTCTAACTTTTCATCATAATAATCAAACATTTTCTGAATTATATCATTACCAAGTTGACTAATTTTTAAAAAATCAGACATTAAATCTTTAAATTGTTTAGTACTTAATGTTTCTGATAAATATTTTATAGATAAATAACTTAAGTCATAACCATTATAATTTTCATTAACAAAAGTATCTCCATGATCTAAAGTATTTATCGGTGGTATTATTTTTGTTTTTTCTCTAACAGCAAAATAAAATTTTTTAAAAGCTGAACTTACTAGAGAGTCTTTTTCTCCTGACATAAATTGTGCCATACCTTCATCATACCAAACTATTCTTTTTGAATAGTCATTATTTAGTATATACTTCATATATAAAATATGAAACAACTCATGACTAGCAGTATATAGTCTTTCCAATTGAGACTTAGGATTTATATAAGCATTTACCATTCCATTATCATAAGTTCCTTTAGCATATTTAGGTAAAGAATATCTTTCACCTCTCAAAGAATATATAAATTCTCTAAATTCGTCTAAATCATCAAAATAATTAACAACAATTTGCTCATTATCAGAAATGTTAAAGAATAATTTAAATTCTTTTATCTTTTTATTAAGTAATAAAACAGTTGCTTTTGCTAAATTTTCTAAGCTAGCTGAATAATTTATTTCACATAACTCTTCTTTTATTTTTTTCAATTTTACCACCTTGCTTACTTTAATTTATTATAAATACTGTTATTTTAATTCATAAATTAGCTTTTTCTTTTTTTCTTGATTATATAAATATTCTTCCATATGCATTTGATGGTTATTATCATTTATGTCTTCTACACAACACAATTTATTATACATTCTCATAAAAACTAAATTAAATGGATCATAGGAACTTCCTGAATTACGAAATCTTATTGGTATATATTTATTTGTATGAAAATCTCTATCATAATCTTTTTGATCTTCTTGAATAAAAAATTCCACTTTAAATGAATTATCTTGTTCTTTAATCTTTAAAATATTAGCCACTTCATTAGCTGTTTCATCAGAATACCAAGTTATAGTTCTATTAGTAGAATCAAATAAACTATTATAATTTGAACGATTATAAAGCCTATATCTTATTTTGTCTTCTTCCAATTCTTTTTCTCTTTCTATAAGATAAGCTCTTTTTTCGTAATCGTCTTCTATGTAAAAAGGAACTTCTTCTTCCTCATCAAATATTCTTATATTTTCGATATCATCAAATAATTCTTTAAAAATACTATACACATCATAATTTTCTTTTGTAATAAAAAAAGATTCATAACCATTATTATTTTGTTTTATATTATAAATTGCCCAATATAAATCACCATTTCCTCTAAAACTAAATGCTAAATATTTTTCTTTTTCAACAAAAGAAACTGTTAAGCCAAAATCATTTTTTTCTTTTAAAATTTTCATAAACAAACCCTCTTATCATTATAATAAATTATTTATTTTAATAAATCAATTAATATTTAGCACTTTTATTTTTTATTATAGGTAATTATTATTTAACCTTCTTTTGATAATGCATAATTTATAAATGAGAGGAGATAATTTATGAATTTCAATCAAAATAATAATGAAATGTTTAGACCACATCCACCTAAACAACCAAGAGTAATTTATTGTTTTGGTCCGACTGGCCCTACGGGTCCTGCCGGCGGTGGTAGCGGATCAACTGGTCCAACCGGCCCTACTGGAGCTACGGGAGCTACTGGTCCAACCGGAGCTACTCCTATTTTAGCAATCGGTACAGTGGAAACAGGAACTCCTGGTAGTCAGGCAAGTGCAACAATAACTGGAACTGCGCCTAACTTTACCTTGAATTTAGTATTGCCAGCAGGTCCTACCGGTCCGACTGGTGACGTTGGTCCAACTGGAGCTACGGGTGACGTTGGTCCTACTGGTCCTACTGGCG
>CANRAX010000017.1 GCA_947628635.1 uncultured Bacilli bacterium
CCGACGGGTCTTGTCAAGTAAATTTTTGTACACAAAAAAAAAACATGCAACTGCACATTTTTTAAAAATAAAACTACTTTTTTACTTTAACTTTCTTTAGTTAAACCATTTTCAATACTTATTCTCTGAACAAAAGTTAATGCTGCAACTAAACAAATAGTAAAGCTACCTCCATAACTCATAAAAGGAAGTGGAACTCCTGTCATAGGCATAAGTCCAAATATACCTAATAAATTAATCGCAATGTGTAAAAAAATATAACAAGCTACGCCATAGCAAATTAAAGCTCCCCGATTATTGCTTTTTCTTCCTATTCTTAAAATTCTATATAAAACAAACATATACATAAGAATTATACCAATTCCTGTAATAACGCCTAACTCTTCTACAATAATAGCGAATATAAAATCTGTATAAGGCTCAGGTAAATACAAATATTTTTGAGTCGAATTTCCAAGTCCAACTCCAGTTAAGCCTCCATTATTTATTGCTATGTAACAATTACATACTTGATTACCATCATCTAAAATACGCTCACATGGTTTTGTGAAGTTAAAACGACTTAATTGTCTGTCCTCTAAAATACTTTTGCCAAAACCTAGAACAAATATGACTCCAAAAGCCAAAAAACTTAAAATAATAAAAATAATTTTCGCCTTCAAATCCTTTTGTACTGGTGCCGCTAAAAAAATTAAACCTACAATTGAACAATAAATAATAGTTGTTCCTAAATCTGGTTGTAAGAATATCAAAGCCGCTATAACAATGCATATAACAATGGGAAATAAACTTTTTCCATAAGTTGTTAATTTATTTTTATATGTATCATAATAACTTGCTAACCATATTATTGTAATAATCTTAGCAAATTCACTTGGTTGGACATTAAAAAAACCTAAATCAAACCAACCTACCATATCATTTTGAGGATCACCAAAAATAAGTAAAATTATTAAACAACCAACCATTCCTATCATACCAATAGTTGATAGTGCATAATACCTCTTAGGTTTTACTAGGAGAAGACAAAAAGAAACAACAAGGCTTATAACTAAAATGATTATTTGCCTTACAAAATAGTAGTAAGTACTTACACCATGATACATATATGCAGTTACATTAGACGCTGAAAATATCATTATTAAGCCTAAAGCAAATAAGATTAAAGTAGATATAAGTAATGGTTTATCAATACACTTTAGTACTCTTTTCATACTTTCACCCTTTACTATATAATATACCATAAATAACATTAAATCTAATTATTATGGGTTACTTTTATTAACAAATCCTGTAAATTTACATACTTTATAATAGATTAAGTAAAGGAGGCTAACTTATGTATTACTATGGCGGTGGCTCATCATGTTGTAACCAAACTCCATATTACTATCCAATGAATAATTATGGAGGAAACAATAACACTAATTCTGGTTATGCTATAATTTTAGTATTATTTATTTTATTAGTAATTGTACTTGGAGCACGTTTAACTAATTATTAAAAAGCTGTTAAATAATTAACTGTTAATTATCTGACAGTTTTTTTATTTTTTAGAAATTTTTTTGACTTTCAAAATTAAATGTAGTATTATAAATAAACATTTGGGGGTATTTTATGGATGAGCTTTTTTTGGAAGCTAGAAAAATTGTTTTACAAAGATATACTATTAAGGATAAAAACTATTTTTACTTAGTATTTGCTTGTTTTTGTCTTTTAACTAAGTTCAACAATTGTAAAGATATAGTTAAACATATTTTATTAAATACTGATATAATAATTGAAGATAAATCTTTAGAAGAAATTGCTAGGGAAAGAAATGAAAAAGATTTAGAAGAAGATTTAAACTATTGTAATGCTGAGAATAAACCAGTAGCGGTTTCTTCCAATGGTGTTTGTTTTGAAGAAAATGAAATTTTTTTGGATAAAGCTATAATCTTCATTAGTTCATTAAATGATTCAAGTGAAACATTAAGCACACTAGTACATGAATTTACTCATTTAATTAAATCATTTTTTAAAAGCTATGCCTATACTCCTAGTGGATACTGTATAATGAGAAACGGACTAGACATTTGCGAAAGATGGAATGATGGTACTGAAAGAAATAAGTATCAAATATTAGATGAAGTTATTAATACATTACAAACAAAAGATATGACTGAAAATATTAAAAATATTGATGAAGATTGTTTACTTGTAGAGGAAAGAGAATTTTTAAAACAATTAGATTACTCCTATTTAGAAGATATTAATGGTTATGGTAAAGTAACAGATCTTTTTTTAGATATTTGGAAAGAAGAAGATTTTAGAAATATTTTTGAAGATGACCTTGTATTAGGAAACATTTCCAATATTAAGGCTAATTTTAACATTTTAGTAGAAGATGAGCTATTTGATAATTTAGCTTGGGCTGTTGATATTTATTTTGAAGAAGACAATAAAGAAGCTTATCTTCTTATTAAAAATATTATTGAACTTATTAATATCCGGATACAGAATAAGAAAAAATCACAAAGCAGAGCTTTAAAAAAAATAAATAATGTAGTAAAATAAAAGAAGTTGAGGTGGTTATGGTGTTAAAAACTAAAGATATACTAGATGAAAAAGATAAACGTTTACGTATTGTTAGTAAAGAAGTAGAATTTCCTCTAACCAAAAAAGACAAAGATTTAATTAATACAATGATTGAATATCTTCATAATTCTCAGATTGAAGAACTGGCTGAAAAATATGATTTACGTCCAGGTATGGGAATGGCTGCAATCCAATTAGGTATTGCTAAAAGATATTTTGTAGTGGTTAATGAATATGATGAAGGACAATTTGAAACTTATGTTTTGATAAATCCTAAAATAATAAGTAATTCAGTAGAACAGATATATGTTGAAAGTGGTGAAGGTTGCTTAAGTGTCAATAGACCAGTCGAGGGAATTGTTCCCCGCTATGCACGTGTTACTGTTGAAGGCTATGATATAGATGGTAAAAAAATACAAGTTCGAGCTCGTGAAGAATTAGCAATCGCTTTTCAACATGAAATTGATCATTTAGATGGAATTATCTTTACAGATAAGATTGATAAAAAAGATCCTTATAAAGGAAAAGACCAAATGCGTGCCATTTAGTCTTTTTATTATATAATTTTTTTGTTTATTTAAAGAACTTCTAGATGGTCTTCTAATTTTACACTTACTAATTTTGATACACCAGATTCTTGCATTGTAATTCCATATAAAGTTTTAGCATATTCCATTGTTTTTTTCTTATGGGTAATAATCAAGAATTGCGTTTTATCACGATAATTTTCTAAATATTCACCAAATTTTGCTACATTAGCTTCATCAAGGGCAGCTTCTACCTCATCAAACAAGCAGAATGGAACGCGACGAACGTTTAAAATAGCAAATAATAAAGAAATTGCTGTCAACGTTTTTTCACCACCTGATAAAAGAGAAATTGTTGTTAACTTTTTTCCAGGAGGAGAAGCAACTATATCAATACCCGTTGTTAATAAATCTTCCTCATTAGTAAGTTTTAAATCGGCATTACCACCACTAAATAATTCTTTAAAAACCTTTTTAAATTCTTCTTTTATAGCCATGAAAGTATTATAAAATTCTTCTTTCATAACTTCATCCATTTCATTCATTATTTCAAGTAATGTATCTTCAGCTTTTAATAAATCTTCTTTTTGATTTGTTAAAAAAGAATATCTTGTATTTACAACTTTATACTCTTCAATAGCTTCTAAATTAACCATACCAATTCTTTTAATATTAGCCTTATAAGTATTAACTTTTTCTCTAGCTTCTAAAACTTCTATGTCCAATTTATAGTCATTTAAGGCTTTATCAAAAGTTATTTCATAAGTTGTTTCTAGTTCAGTCAACATATTATCAAGTTTAACATCTATTCTATTTATTTCTATTTCAATATCTTTGTTTTCTTTTTCTAAAGAGCGAAGATTTGCTTGTTGCAATTTATTAGTAGCTTGATTTTTTTCCTCTTGATCTTTTAAAGAGTCAATTTCTTTGGTTAAGCCATCTATTTTGATTTGTAATTGTTCTTTTTGTCCACTTTTCAAAGAAAATAATTTTATTAACTCTTCTTCTTTAGCAGATAGAGAATTATTTTTTATAGTATTAAGAGATTCCCATTCTTTACTCACTTCAGAAAGTTTTAAATTTAATTCTTCAAGTTCTTTATCTTTACTTAGTTTTTGTTCTGTTAAATTAATCTCTTCTTTAGACGCAATGAATAACTCTTCATTATTTTCGGCTATTTGCTTTTCTACGGTTTCTACTTCTTCTTCAATTTCGCTTAGTTCTTTTTTATAAACTTCTCTTTTTTCTTCTAAATGCTTTACTTCTTGCTTCAAAACAATAACACTTTTAGCTTTATATAAAGATCCACCTACTAAAGAACCGCCTACATTGACAACATCACCTTCAAGAGTAACTATTCGATATTTGGCATAAATCAAATGTGAAAGTCTAACAGCACTATCTAAATCTTTAGTAACTACTACATTACCAAGTTGATTTTTAATAATATTATCATATTTATGGTTGTAAGTAACCAAATCACTCATAATACCTATAAAATCAGGAGAATTTTTTAAAATATTTAAACTATTAGAATCCACGTATCTTTCTTTAATAATTGAAAGTGGGAAAAAAGTAGCTCTACCTAAATGATTATCTTTTAAATAAGTAATCGCTTTTTTAGCAGATAATTCATCTTGAGTAATAATAAAATTTTTATTTGTCATAGTAGCAACATCTAAGGCCTTAACATATTCATCACTACAACTTAAAACATTGCCAATTGTACTAAGTATTCCCGTTAGAACATTAGAATTCAAAACTTTTCTGACAGATTGTGGCATATCACCACCCTCTTCTATTTCATTTTGTAAATTACTGATTTTGTTTTCTAAAGAAATACATTCTCTTTCTAACTTAGTATACTCACCATTAAGCATATTCTTTTTAGTATGTAAATTATTTACAGAACTATTTATTTCATTTTCTTTTTGTTCAGCTTTAGCAAGCTCTTTTAAAATATTTTTTTTATTTTCTTCAATAAGAAGAATATTTTTTTCAAGACGACCTTTTTCTTCTAATGTAGTTCTAATTTCTTCTTTAAGTTCGTTTTCTTCTTTAGTCGTTTTGCTTTTTTCTTTTAAAAGTTTTTTCTCACCATTAATTTTTTCTACTTCTTCAACTAATTCTAAAAGTTCTTTATTTAAAGAATTTTTTTCTTTTTCTAATTTTTCTAAATGACTATTTATTTCTAAATTAGAAGCGTCATTTTTACTAGTTTCTGTTTGTAAAGTAAGAATTTCCTTATCTAATTTTTCTTTTTTCAGATGAGCTTGTTCTAAAGAAGAATTTAAATTTTGAATATCATAAGCAAGTAAAGCAACTTCATATTTATCAAGACCTTTTTTATTTTCTAAATATTCTAAGGCTTTTTCACTTTGCTCTTTTAAAGGACCAACTTGTCTTTCTAACTCGCTTATAATATCATTAACTCTATCTAAATTATTATGTGTTTTATCAAGTTTACGTAAGGCTTCTTCTTTTCTTTTCTTATATTTAAGTATACCTGAAGCTTCTTCAAAAATAATTCTTCTATCAACTGCTGAGTTTGAAAGAATGCGATCTACTTCACCTTGAGAAATTATATTGAAAGATTCTTTTGCCATACCAGAATCTAATAATAAATTAGTTATATCTTTTAAACGACATTTTTCATTATTAAGGAAATATTCATTCTCACCACTACGATAAACTCTTCTTTTAATAGAAATATCGGTATAACTAACATTTAAATAATGATCACTATTATCAAAAATAAGTTCAACACTAGCTACATTCAAAGGATTACGACTTTTACTACCAGAAAAAATAACTTCACTCATAGAACCTTCACCACGAAGAGATTTTACAGATTGTTCGCCCAAAACCCATCGTACGGCATCAACAACATTACTTTTTCCTGAACCATTAGGTCCAACAATACAGGTTGTCTTTCCATCTAATTTTATACTTATCTTATCAGCAAAGGATTTAAAACCACTTATAGAGATTTCTTTTAAATACATATAGCTTCACCCTAGTTTTAAGTATACTATATTTTGCGATTTTTAACAATAATTTCTTTATTTTTCAAGGCTTTCACTAATAAGAGTATCTAAAAATAAAAAACGATAACCTCTATTTTTTAAATAATCAAGAGTGATAGATAAGTTTTCTTGCGAAATAGAACTAGGAATTGTAATAATAGCTGAATTACTAAGCTTTGCTTTTATTTCAGAATAGGCATTTTTTAATACTTTAATACTAGGCATGACTGTATGCATTTTTAAAGATGAGCATAAATTAATAACTTCTTCATTATCATAATCTAAATAACAATATTTAGCCTCTCTTTTAGTTATATCTTCTAAATAATTTTTGGCATTAATAAAAAAATCTCGATTATATTTACCATTATAATTTAAAAGTTCTACCTCGTAATTACTTAGCTTTAAAACACTATCTAAATTATTTTCTAAAATAGCGCCATCTATAAAGAAAGTTGCTGAAGCATTTTTACTATCTAAAACAGGAGTTAAATTCAAAATATCACTAGCTTTGTCTATTTTAAATATTAAGGCTACTTCTCTATCTGAACTATTTCCAGTGACAACGTATTTATCATAATAATCATTAACTGAAATAGTTGGCTTTATTTCTTTTAAAGTTGTTAAGGCTTCATTGTAAGAACCATATTTTTTCATTTTTTGATAACTTTCTTGATAATCTACTTCTAAACCATTTTGTCCTGGAATAATTTTATCTCCAACTATTAAAGCATTTTCAGCTTCTACTTTATATTTACTATCAGAGGCTTTTATTTGTTTCATTATAGGATCAGCTTGTTGAACTAATTCAACGGCTTTATTTGTATAAAAAAAACTAAAAATAAGCAAAACAAAAGCTATTAATCCCTCTTTTAATTTCTTTAAGTTCATTTTCTTCACCTAGTTAAATATATGATGATAAATTAATTAATATTTAAAACTTTTAAGAAAAAAAGAAGATACTTTTCAAAGCATCTTCATAAAGTTTTATTTTTTTGAATTTCTTAATCTTAAGGAATTAATAACAACTGTTAAACTACTAAATGTCATAGCTATTCCCGCCCATGATGGGTTCATTGAAATACCTAAAGGCTTTAATAAACCTATCGCAATAGGAAGCATACATATATTATAGAAAAAAGCCCAAAATAAATTTTGTTTTATTATTCTTAACGTTTTTTTACTAGTATCAAAAAGTCTAATGATATTTTCTAAATCATCATTCATTAAAATAATATCAGCAGAATCAACAGCAATATCAGTTCCACTATTAAAGCTAACACCAATGTTGGCTGTTGCTAAAGAAGGAGCATCATTTATACCATCTCCTACCATCATGACTTTTTTATTTTCTTTTAATAACTTTTTAATAAATTTTGTTTTTTCTTGAGGTAAAACGTTAGCAAGAACTTTTTTTATACCTAGTTTTTCAGCAATAATTTGAGCTGTCTTTTCATTATCTCCAGTTAACATAATGACTTCTTTGTTTTTCTTTAAAAGATTTTCGACTGTTATTTTAGCTTCTTGGCGAAGAATATCAGAAATACCTACTAAACCTAATACTTTTTTATCTTCAATTAAATAAACAATAGTATTAGCTTTTTTTTCTAATTCATTTTTTTTAGAATTTAAATAATTATCTTCTTTTATATTCAATTTAGCAAACAATTTTTCACTACCGACATAAACTTCTTTTCCAGCAATAGTACCTTTTAAACCTATACCTGGTATATTTTGAAATTTTGTAACATTTTCTAAAGAAACTTTATTACTATCAATATATAATTTAAAAGCCGCTGCAATCGGATGAGTTGAATATGCTTCTAGAGAAGCTATTTTTTGAAGAATTTCTTCATCAGTTAAATTAGATTTATTTATAACATTTTCTATTTGTAAATTACCATAAGTTAAAGAACCTGTTTTATCAAAAACAATAGTATCAATTTTACTTATATTTTCCAAGGAAGCACTATCTTTTATTAAAATTCCTTTCTTAGCTGAAGTACCAACACTAATTACAACAGCAAGTGGTACTGCTAATCCTAATGAGCATGGACAAGCTACTACTAATACCGTTACGAAAGCTGATAAACTTTCATTAATAGAAAAACCTAATAAGAAATAGCTAATTAATGTTACTAAGGCTAACAACATAATTGTTGGAACAAAATAACCACTAATTTTATCAGCTAATCTTTGCACTGGTGCCTTTGTATTTGTAGCTTCTACAACTAATTTAACTATTTCAGAAATGGTTGAATCTTTACCAATTTTCACAGCTTCATACTCAATGTAACCATCAATATTTATACTACCAGCAACAACTTTAGAGTCTTTTTGTTTTTTACTTGGTAATGCTTCTCCTGTAATAAAAGATTCATCAACATGAGCTTCACCCTTAGTAATAATACCATCAACAGCAAGCCTCATTCCTGGTTTACAAATTAATATATCTTTTTTCTTAACTTCATCAATAGTAACTTCTTTTGGTCCATCTTTTGTTTTCAAAATAGCTGTTGTAGGAGTAATTTGAACTAATTCTTGTAAAGCAGCTTTTGTTTTTTCTTTACTATTTCCATCTATAATTCTTCCTAATTTAATAAAATATATAATTATAACACAAGACTCAAAATAAAGTGTTTTAACGGCTGATGATTGTCCTTTTAATATTAAAATAAAATTAATAAGACTATAAACAAAACTAGTAAAAACGCCTAAGGAAACTAGACTATCCATATTAGGTGTTTTATGAACAAAGTTTTTATAACCATTTTTAAATATATCAAAACCATATATTAAAAAAGGAATTGTCAAAAATAAGAGGCTTAATGCATAATTAAAAGGGTGTTCATGCATATTTAAAAACTCTAATTGCTTTAAACCTATCATATGAGCCATAGAAATATATAAAACTAAAAGAGCTAACAAACCAAATACTACTAAAGATATTATATTACTTTTCTTTTTGCTTTTTTGTTTTTCAAGATTAAAAAGACCGGCACTTTCAAAACCGGCTTCTTTTATAAATCTTTCTAAATCTGCTAAAGTAAGATAATCTTCATATTCAATAGAAGCTTGAGCCATAACTAAGTTAACTGTTGCTTTAATAATTCCTTTTTGCTTATTTAAATATTTTTCTAAACCAGCTTGACAGGCACTACAAGTCATTCCGTTAATACTTAAAATTACTTTAGACATTCTTAATCACCTATTTCAATTTTTGAAATAATTCTACAACTTCTTTAATAGCATCTTTATTATTTTTCTTTAATTCATCTGCTAAGCAATTAGTTAAATGATCCTCTAACATTTTTTCACCTAGAGTACGTAAGGAACTAATAATAGCTGACATTTGAATTAAAATATCGCCACAATATCTATCATTATCAACCATTCCAACTATTCCTTTTACTTGACCTTCAATTGTACTTAATCGGTTACTTAAATATTTTTTTTCTTCTTCTGACCTAATAGTCATTTTTTTCTTTTCACTCATCCTTCATCACCTGAAAAAATTATACCACCCTCTAGGGGTGGTAGTCAATATTAATATTAAATTAATTCATCATCAAAATTATGATCATTATCTTTTTTATTTAAGTCATTAAATTCTTGAGATAAATCTTTTTTCTCATCATAATCATTAGTATCTAAATTATTATTAGTTAAATCATTGCTTTTTTCATAATTTTCATCTGAGCTAACTTCATTTTGATAAGTGCTTTCATAATGATTATTTGCAAAATCTTCGCTTTCTAAATTATTTTGATTTAATTGATTATTTGAATTATCATCAATTAAAGTATTAGCAATACTCTTATCAAAATCTTCAGCAACTTTTTTGAAACTTTCATTATCATCTGATACTACACTATTATCTTCATTTGAAATAAGAGATTTCACTTCAAAATCAGTAGTATTTTCGTTATCTTTTGCAAAATCAAAAGTAATTGATTGCTCATTATTATTATCATTTGCAAAATCAAAAGAATTCGATTTTTCATTATCTTTATTATCATCAGTCTCTTCTACTGGATCGATTGGTGCAATTATTTCTTTATCCTCAAAACTAGCTTTATTACTTTCTGTATTTTCCTCTAAATTATTTAATTGAGATGGTTTGTCCATAGAAATATCGTCTATTTCTTCAGGAACATCAACAATAGTGTTATTTAATTGGTCGTCTTCAATCTTTTCTTTATTTTCTAAATTTTCAGAAGCAAGGGCACTTTCACTTAAAGCTTCAAAAGTCTCCGCATGCTTTTTATCATTAATAGCTTTTATTTTTGCTTGTTGTTTACTCTTTCTTAGATTAGTTATCAACAATATTATAATTATTAGAAAAACACAAATAGCTATAAAAATTATAAAATTGATTTTATTAAATGGTTGTGATCTATTAATGGCTGTTTGATATTTTTCATAATCATAAACAATTTGAAATTTGCCTTCAGGAGGATTTTTTTCAAGATATTTAGCAATTTCCGAATCTTTTTGAACATGGAACACTGTATTTTTTAAGCCTTTTTCACTTTCAAAGATGTTTTTGCCAATTTTCTTTATTGTCGCTGGCAAATAAATATCTTTTGCATAAACATCAGCTAAAGCATGGCTTTCAATCTTTTCTAAGCCTTCTTTAAATATAATTGTTTTAGCACTAGTAAATGAAAAACTACCATTTTCAATAGTTTTTACACTTTCGGGAATTATTATTGTCTTAACTTTCGAATTATAATAATCAGAAAATGCTTCTGAAGCAATTGTGTTTATACCTGATGGTACTTCAACAACACTTGTTTTTTTATCACAAGCATACAAAATTCCATCTCTAATGGCAAATCCATTTACGAGAAATTTTTTTATTTCATTATAGTTATAATTAACATAATTTTCACAACTTTTTACAATTGTATCGCTTGCTTCAAAATCATACTCAATATCAATATCAGATTGACCATAGTTATTTTTTATGAAATTATCAGCAAAGGAGCCTCTAACTACATGGAATGTTGGCCTTTCAATCAATTTACTTCCAAAGGCATTAGTCCCAATTTTTGTAATAGAAGATGGTAGATAAATATCAACAAAATCTGAATCTAAAAACGCTTCATTTCCAATTTCTTCTATTCCTTCTTGTAAAACTAATTCATCAGTATTTAAATATTGAAAAGCTGAATCATCGATTTTCTTTACATTACCTGGAATAACTAAACTGCTAAAGTAATAAACATTATCACTATCAAAATCAGCCACTTCGAGTATAGTTTTAGGTAAAATCAATTTTCTTTTTGAACCTAGATATTTTTTTAAAATACCATTCGTTATAACGAAACCATCTTCATCAGCCATCGATTTATCATATTTTTCATTTAAATCATATAATTTATAATTTTTTTGAGCTTCTATTAAATTAGCATAACAAACAAAGTTCTGGCTAGGCACACTTAGAGCTTGATCATTAACTATAAAAGGATAACTATTGTCTTTTAAAGTAATAACACCTTGATTATTATTCAATTGATACGTAAAAGTTCTTTTAACATGTTGTGAATCTTCATAATTATCATTGTAAAGTAAACTAGTCCAACCAATGTCAACTTTATTAGCACTTTTAAAATTTAAAGTAATTCGATAATTTTCTAAATTATAGTAATCAATAGCGTCATCATAATCAGCACTTGTTTCATAGTCTTTTCTATCAATTTTTAATCCCTCTTTTATAGATGGCAAATTAAAATAATTATTTATGGCATTACCTTTTACGATATTACAATACCATTCTTTATCTAGGCTGTCGGCAATACCATTTTTTGCATAAACTTTAACATTAAAAAATGCTAGAAACAATATTAATAAAATTGAAATTCTTCTTTTTTTATTCATATACAAAGCCTCTTTTTATTCTTCATTTTTATATTAAATTAAGGATAAAATCTTTATCTTATAACAGTATATCAAAAATTAATAAATATTTCCACCTATTTCTATTTTTTTTATGTAAATTAATTAACTTCTTGTAGCACCATCAACTTGTAAAATTTCTCCCGTAATATAACTAGCCATATCACTAGCTAAAAACAGAAAAGCATTAGCAACATCTCGTGGTTGACCTATTCTACCTAAGGGAATTGTTTTTATTAAAGGTTCTATCATTTCTTTTGGTAGATTGGCAACCATATCAGTATTAATTATACCTGGGGCAACAGCATTAACTCTTATATTAAAAGGAGCTAACTCTCTTGCTAAAGATTTTGTTAAGCCATTGACAGCAAATTTACTAGCTGGGTAACCTACTCCTGAAGGCTGACCATAAATACTAACCATTGAACTAGTATTTAATATAACACCACTTTTTCTTTCTTTCATATAAGAAACTACGGCCTTGGTCATATTAAAAATAGCATTAACATTTAAATCCATTATTTTTTCAAAATCTAAAGAGCTTGTCTCTTCAATTTTCTTATTAGCAGATATTCCAGCATTATTAATTAAAACATCAATATGACCATGTTTTTCAATAATCTTTTTAATAACAGATTCTATATCTAGATAATCATTTAAATTTGGATAAAATCCCTCGGCTTCAAAGCCCTCATCTTTTAAAATAGCTAAAGTTTTATTAACTGTTTCTTCTTTTGAACCAAAAATAATTACTTTAGCTTTATTTTCTAAAAAAACTCTAGCTATTTCTAAACCAATTCCTCTGGTTCCACCTGTTATTACAACAACTTTATCTTTAAAATCAAACATATATCTTTATCCTTTCATAACTATGTTTTTTACTAATAATTTTTATCATTTATATACTTAGAAAAAAAATCTAATTAAAAATTAGATTTTTAGAAATTTCTATCTCTTAAGAAAGGAGGTAATTCAAAGTCGCCTCCTGAAGCAGGCTCATCATCATCGTCATCTTGTAATACTTCTGGAGCTTGCTTAAATGGCTCTGGCGTTGATCTCCTATTAGGATTGTTATTATTAACAGCTTGAGCTGAAGTAAAGACTGGTTCTTCTTTCTTCTTAGCTTTATCAAAACCTGTAGCAATAACAGTTACTATAACTTCATCAGATAAATTTTCATTAATTACTGATCCAAAAATCGTATTAATATCGGTATTAGCAGCAGCTCTAACTACTTCCGCAGCTTGTTCAGCTTCAAATAAAGTTAAATTAACGCCACCAGTAATATTGATAATAGCATCTGTTGCTCCTTCAATAGAAGCGTCAAGTAATGGACTAGAAACAGCTTGCTTAGCAGCTTCAATAGCTCTATCTTCACCCATTCCAATACCTATACCAATAATAGCTCTTCCAGATTTTTCCATAACAGCTCTAACATCAGCAAAGTCCAAGTTGACAAGTCCAACCACAGCAATTAAATCAGAAATTGATTGAACACCACGTCTCAAAACGTTATCAACTTCTTTGAAAGCTTCTAGCATTGGTGTTGTTTTATCAATAATTTCTCTTAATCTATCATTTGGAATTACAATTAAAGTATCAACATGTTTTTTTAACTCTTCAATACCAGCGATAGCATTATCCATTCGTTTTTTACCTTCAAATGAGAAAGGTTTTGTAACGATAGCTACTGTTAAAGCACCTAATCCTTGAGCAATTTCAGCAACAATTGGTGCGGCACCAGTACCAGTTCCACCACCCATTCCAGAAGTGATGAATACCATGTCTGCTCCTGTCAAAGCTTCTTCTATTTCCTTTTTAGACTCTAAAGCTGCTTCTTTACCAATTTCTGGTTTAGCACCAGCTCCCAAGCCATCAGTTAAATTAGCACCAATTTGAATTTTTACATCTGCTTTAGAACTATTTAATACTTGTAAATCAGTATTAGCTACAATAAATTCTACACCTTTAACGCCTGATTCAACCATTCTATTGATGGCATTTCCACCACCACCACCAAGGCCGATAACTTTTATTTTTGCTAACTGATCCATTTCTAATCCGCCTATCATACCTTATCCTCCTTAATCATCAAAAAAATGTCTAAATATTTTACTCGTTATATTTTCATCGGTATTTTCTACAACGTTTTCAGTTGTTTTTATTAAATTATTTATTTCTTCATCGTCAACCATATTATAAGTTTTTCCTCGTAAAGAAAGTTTATCAAAAAAATATTTTATTATTCCCAAGGAACTACTATATTTATTATGTCTTACTCCTATTGTGGAAATATTGCATACTCTAGCGACAAAGCCAAATTCATCATCAACGATATTTTGGAAGCCCGCCATCTCGCTTAAGCCACCTGTTATTATTATATAACGTATTTCTCTATTTGTTAAGTTTTTTATTTCATTTTTAACAAGTTTTAATAATTCTCTTAACCTTGCTTCAACTACTTTTGATATATCAACTTGGGTAATTTTATTAGTTTCATTCTCACTATTAGTAACTTCTATAACATCTGTGTTATCAGCTTTTTTACTGACAGCAACAGCAAAATTTTCTTTCAATTTTTTAGCTTGTTTCAAATCTATTTTATAAATATATGCAATATCTTTATCAACATTTTTACTTCCAACAGGAATAACGGAATTTTTTATTTGAATACCTCGATTATATATAGCAACATTCGTTTTATTTTCTCCAATATTAATTATTGCTCCAACTAACTCATCTAATTTTTTATTTTTTACGGCATAATAATCACCCGTTGATGTATAAGCAATATCAACAGTTTCTAACCCACTTAATTTTAGAACTTCTAAAAGACGATATAAAGGTTCTTTTTCCAAAGTACTTATAACTACTTTAGTTTCAATATTACTTCCATGCATTTTTTTAGGATCTTTTATTTCCTCTTTACCATCTACTTTGAAACTAATTGGAATTGAAGTAACAAGTTCCTCTTCTTTAAAATCCATATCTTTTAAAGCATCAACAATACAATTACTTATATCAGTACCAGATATAGAATTATAATCAGAAACTTCAGCACTACCTCTTAATATATCCATCTTACAATCTGTTGGTGGTACACAAGCAATTACTTTTTTTATTTTAAAACCTAACATTTCTTCTATATCTTTTAAAGCTTCTTTTACACTAGAAACCGCTAATTTCGTATCTACAATTTGTCCTTCTTTAATACCTCGAGCTTTAACACTAGTAGCTGCTAAACAATTGAACTTATCATTCTTTTTTTCACAAACAACTATCTTTATACTATGACTTCCTAAATCTATTCCAGTATAAATACTATCCATATTAGCAACTCCTATCCTAAAACAATTATACTATAAATTAAAAATTTGTAAAATATTTTTTCCTCTTTTAGTAATTATTCCATAATATAAAATTTAAAATCACCTAACTCATCTATCTTCTTACCATTCTTCAAAACATAATCTAAAGCAACTTCATCTGTTTGATTTGTTTTTCTATAAGAATTTTTATTTATTATAAATATAGCGTCTTTTTCTTTTTCCAAAGCTTTTTTTAATTTTTGAGAACCATTATAGCCCCAATTGCCAGTATTAATTAAATCAAAATAATCTATTTTTTTATCCATAACAATTTTATAATAATAGCTTTGTTCAAATAAATTAATTATTTTTTTATCTTTATATTTTTCTATTTTTTCTACTAGTTCTTTTGTTTGTTTTTCTTGGGTTTTAGAAATATACCGATACTGAAAATGATTTATAGAATTAGGATAGTAAAATTCATCTTTCATTTCTTTTTTATAACATAGAAAAATTATTCCTAAAATAGCGCCAAAACATAATAGTTCCCAATTTAATTTTAAATTTATTTTATCAATAAATAAAAATAGAAATACTAGGAAAAAAAACTTAATATGAAAACTATCTAACATAGGAAAAGCAATTGATGAAAAAGCTAAAACATAATATTTCTTTATATCATTAGGATTTTTTATTATTAAATAAATAGTTATAATAATAGCAAAAAGTAAAATACCTATAACAGCTATATTACCTATATAGTTTTTCTTACCAAAGTCAACTAATCCAAATAAACATAAATCTAGAAATTGTTTATAGCTATTGGTAAAAAGTAAATATATTACAAATATAGTAATTGGAAATAAAAAGCCTATTATTCTTTTTCTTAATTTTGCAAAATTCTTTTCTTTAATTACATAATATAAAGTTGGTAGACATAAAAATAAGCCAACACTTTGTTTTGTTAAAACGGCTAAAGCTAATAAGACGCCTATTAAGTAATCACTTTTTCTTTGTACTTCTAAATTTAAAATAATAAGTAATAAGAAGAAAACAAAATAATTATAACTTGCATATATTAAATCAAAATTTCCAATTAAAAGAACAAAGAGTAAATTAGCATTTTTTCCAAATAATTTTTCTAATAAAAAATAAGTTATTAAAATTAAAATCGTTTGAACTATACTAATTACTAGTGAATTAGAACCAAATATAAACAAAAATAATGAGAGAAAAAATGGAAAGAATGGTGTTACAACCATATTAAAATCTTTATATGGTATTAG
>CANRAX010000018.1 GCA_947628635.1 uncultured Bacilli bacterium
TAAATTATTTTACATATTTTTTGAATAAATTATTTTGCAATTACTGAGTTAAATTAATTTACAAATCTATAAAAAAAGAAAATGAACCTAAATTGGTATCATTTCCTAAAAGTTTTTCCATACTTTTAACTTATCACTGTTAACTTCATAAATACCTAAAATTTGCTCTTGGCTATTCTTAAAAATAACTTTATCTTTTATATTCCAAATATTGTCTAGATTTTGGCCATTTTTAATTTTGAATGCTATTGTATTATCAACTATTATTACGGGATAATTTAAAACATCTGTGATACTTAACAACTTATAATTACCATTTTTTATGTCTTCCAAGGTATAAGCATTATCAAGAGAAATATTTCCTTGCTTAGTTCTAATGAGTTCTGTCATAGTACCATATGTATTAAGATACAAAGATATATCTCTTATTAAACTCCTTATGTAGCAACCTTTTGATACTAGAGCTCTAAAAGTAAAAGTATCTTTTTCTTTTTTTAAAAGCTCTATTTCCTTAATAGTAACTTCTTTTTTTGGTAATATAATTTTCTTATTATTTCGAGCATACTCGTAAAGTTTTTTACCATTTACCTTAACAGCCGAATAAATAGGTACTTCTTGCAAATAAGTCTTTTTATAAAAATTTAAAGCATCTTCAATAGGCAGTTTCTTTGGAATTTCTTTTTTATTAATAATTGTACCTGTTATATCCAAGGTATCAGTTTGTATGCCTAATTTGACAGAAGCGATATATTCTTTTTCATAGGCTGTTAAAAGTTCAACTATTTTTGTAGCTTTATTTATTGCTACTAACATAACACCTTGAGCTAGAGGATCCAGCGTACCAGTGTGCCCTACTTTTTTGATACCAAAAAGCGTACTTATTTCATGAACAACATCAAAAGAAGTCATATTTTTTTCTTTATTAATAACAACTATACCAGAAAAATTATTTAAATATTCTTCAAGTGTTAAGTTATTTTCTACAATTAAAGAAGCTGGTATTTTTCCTACATATCTAATATGCCAAGGTTCAAAAGAGTGCTTTGTGGAAAGCTCTTTTTCTTTAGGGTATCTTAAAATGAAACCATATTCTTTTAAATAGCTATATATTTCTTCATATAAGGAACTGTATCTTTGAGCTTCTTCTTTAGTAACTATATAATGATTATCTACCCAAATAGCAAAATCAACTGCTAGACCAGTATGATGTTCACTAAAACCTTTTTCTATTTTAGAAAAGCTTGCCTCAAAAAAGTCATCTTTTTGATTATCTAGTGGTAAAAAAGCTGAAGAAATTCCAATAATTATCTTTCTTTTTTGAAAAAAATCTTTTAGTTTCAAAAAATTTTGCAAAGTATTTTCTTCAATTAAAACATCTTCATCATTAATATTTTTAGTCTTTACAAGAGTTACTTTATTTAAATAAGTTGGTTTTATTGGGTTATCTTTATTTACCAAGGTAGTAAAAAACATAATTCCTCCTTAATCTACTTTTTCAAAGCGATATTTTTGGATAACTTCTGGGTATTTGTTTTTATCAACTTCGGAAAAAAAATCTGTTATAGTTCTTGTCCAAAGAGGCTTATCAGCATATTGTCCTTGATATATAACTATTTCCTCTAATGTTTCTGAATCTTTAGCAATTCCTACTATCTTATAAAGATTACCCTTGAAATGACGAAAAGTTGTAGCCCTATCTCCTACTTCTAAAATTGTGCTAAAAGTAACTTTAGTTTTATCTGAACGTATAAAATCCATAATATACTCCTTAAAATAAACTTAATTGGTTTGAAGCTGGTAAATCTTTTAAAATGCCCATATCCGTCATTCGTCCAATTAAAGTTTGAGATATTTTTCCTCTATTTTGAACATCTTCAATGCTTATAAAAGGTTGTTTTTCTCTTTCTCTAACAATATTATTTGCAACGGTATCACCAAGGCCTTCAATTGCATTAAATGGTGGATAAATTTCTGTATCACTTTTTACTACCCAAACAGTAGCTTCGCTTTTATATAAATCAATATTTAAAAATTTTATCTTTCTAGCTGTTGCTTCCAAAGCTACTCTTAAACTTTCAGCTTGACCATTTTCTTTATTGGTAGCTTCAAAACCTTTTGTCTCAATATCTTCTATTTTTCTTTTTATGGCAGAATAACCGCTTATCATTGAGACAACGTCAACATCTGTTGCTTTTGAAGAATACCATGAAGCATAGAAATATACTGGCATGTGAACTTTATACCAAGCTATTCTAAAAGCACTCATTACATAGGCACAAGCATGGGCTTTTGGAAACATATATTTAATTTTGGCACACGAACCAATAAACCAATCAGGAATATCAGCCTTTTTCATTAATTCTTCATACTCAACCCATTGATCGTGATCCTTTGGTTTACTAGCTCTTCCTTTTCGAACAAATTCCATAATTTTAAAGGCTTTGATTGGCTCTAAACCGTGATACATTAAATAAACCATAATATCATCACGACAGCCTATTGTTTCTTTAAATGGAACAATATTTTTTTGAATTAACTCTTGGGCATTACCTAACCAAACGTCAGTTCCATGAGAAAGACCTGATATTTTGACTAATTCGCCAAAAGTTGTAGGTTTTGTATCTTCAACTAATTTTATAGTAAATGCTGTTCCAAACTCTGGTATTCCAAGTGTTCCAGTTTTACACATAATTTCATCAGTTGTAACGCCTAAGGCCTTTGTTGATGTAAAAATGCTCATTGTTTCTTTATCATCAAGTGGTACCTTCATTATATCTGTATTAGACTGTAATTGAATTAGACGTAACTGGGTTGGATCTGAATGACCTAAAATATCAAGTTTTAAAAGGCATTGATCAATTGAGTGATAATCAAAATGGGTGGTTCGCCATTCAGCAGTTGCATCTTCAGCTGGATATTGAAAAGGTGTAAAATCAGAAACATCCATATAATCAGGTACAACAACTATACCTCCTGGGTGCTGGCCTGTTGTTCTTTTAACTCCTGTACAACCAAGAGCCAATCTTTCTATTTCAGCAGTTCGCATATTACTTATTTCTTTTTCCTCTAAATAGCCCTTTACAAAACCAAAAGCTGTTTTATCGGCAACAGTACCAATCGTTCCTGCTCGATAAACATTGTCATCACCAAATAAAACTTTAGTATAAGCATGAGCACTAGCTTGATTTAAATCAGAAAAATTAAGATCAATATCAGGAACTTTATCAGCATTAAAACCTAAAAAAGTAGCAAAAGGCATATCTTGACCGTCTTTATATAAAGGTATATGACAATTAGGACATTCTTTATCTGGTAAATCAAACCCTGATGAATAAGTTGCTCCTAAAGAATTGCCTTCGTCATCATTAAATATGCTAATTTTACATTTAGTACAACGGTAATGAGCTGGTAAAGGATTAACTTCGGTAATTCCCATCATGGTCGCAACAAAGCTTGATCCAACAGAGCCACGGCTTCCAACTAAATATCCCTCATCATTAGAATGCTTAACCAATCTTTGGGCTATTAAATAAATAGGATCAAAGCCACCACCTATAATTCCACCAAGAACTTTTTTTATTCTTTTTTCCAAATCTTCGGCAGATATTTCTTCTTCACTGGCTTCTTTTAAATGGTCACCAATTAATTTTTTTACGGCGGAAAAACCTTCAAGAATTACTTCATGTAACTTTAAAAAAGCTTTTTTATTTAATTCATCTTCACTTAAATTTTCACCAGTTAATTGTTCTTTGATAGTTTTTAAAACAATATCTCCATAAAGTTCAGTAGCAATACGTTCTTCAATATCATATGGTAAAGGTTCCCCGTACCAATCTTTAGCTTTTGTATAGACTAAATCCGTAACAACTCTTGGACAATCTAAGTAGCTTTTGCCATCATCACTTTTAACACGAGGTGAAAAAGGAATACCACCTGTATCAATTATTACTTCAACAATATCTATCATATCAGCAATTTTATTTGTATTTTCTACAACAATACGATAGGCTAAATCGGGATCTAAAAAATTAAAATCTTCAAGCATTTCATTTGTTGTCCGAAAATGATTTGAAGGAATTTCTTTAATATTATTTTTACAAAGAGGATGTCTTCCGCCACCCGGAACTTTTTGATTAACAATTATTTCTCTGTAAATTTTGTCATCTCTTTTTAAATGATGTACGTCACCACTAGCAACAATTATTTTGCCAGCCTCTTCAGTAACTCTAATTATTTTTTCTAAATGAGCAGCTAATTCTACTTTAGTTCCAAAATCACCCATTTGAATTAAATGATCATAGCATTCAAGAGGTTGAACTTCAACATAATCATAAAATCTAATAACATTAGAAAGCTCATCTTCACTTTTAGACCTAGCTTCAGTAAAAACTTCACTTTCATAACAGCCACTACCTATTAATAACCCTTCTCTATGTTTTTCAATCTCACTACGAAGGATACGTGGTGTCTTATATAAATAAGTTGTATTAGCAAGAGATATTAATTGAAAGAGATTTTTTAAACCTGTTTTATTTTTTACCAAAATATTTAAATGATGAGCACGACCATATTTATGAATTTCTTCCTTACTTACTAATTTGCCTAAATCACTCATTTTTTCTATATTACGATTAGAAAGTTTTTTTAACATTTTATGGAAGACTAGTGCTGTTCCCTCAGCGTCATAATCACCTCGATGATGAGCTGATTCATCCCAAGGAACTTCATATCTTTTTACTAAAGCTGAAAGAGAGTGTCTTGCATAAGTATTGTCCATTGTTCTAGATAATTCTAAAGTATCAATAACAGGATTAGTAAAAGTACCTAAATTATACTTTTTATAAGCCATTTCTAGAAAAGAAACATCAAATTTAGCGTTATGAGCAACCATTGGACAATCGCCAAACCAAGCAATAAATCTTTTTATAGCATTTTCTTCGTTATCTTTATCTTTTAACATATCATCTGTAATATTTGTTACATCAATTATTTTTTGAGGTAAAGGGCGATTTGGATTAATTAATTCATCATATTTTTCTAAAATAACTCCATCTTTGATTTTTACGGCTCCTATTTCAATAATTGAGTCAGCACCACCGGCATTAAATCCAGTTGTTTCAAAGTCAAAAACAACAAAAGTTTGCTCTAACATTACTTTGTCATTAGGACGTAATACTATATCAACATCATCATCAATCATTGTAAGTTCAGTTCCATAAATTGCTTTAAATGGTTGCTGTCCTTCTTTTAAATCTTTATTATAGCCCGTTACATAATTAAAAACATGAGGAAAAGCTTGAGCTCCGTTATGATCAGTAATAGCAATGGCTTTATGTCCCCAAGCAATAGCTTGTTTTACTAATGCAACTTCATCACACAATCCATCCATTTGACTCATTTTGGTATGAGTATGTAATTCTACTCTTTTTTCTGAAGCTGTGTCATTTATAACATTATTTTCTTTTTTTATAGAAATAATATCTCGAGCATTTAAAACTAATTCTTTAGAATATGGATCATTTTTTGTGTAACCTCTTATTTTAAACCATTTACCTTCACACAATTCATCACATAATTTTTTATATTCATCATTATCTCGTACGAAAACTTTGCAATAAATACTATCCGTATAATCAGTAATTTTCAAAGTAATTATTTTAAAATCAGTTTTAGCTGATTCAAAATAATCAGTTCCAAAGACAAATCCTTCCACGGTAACATTATTGTCTTCTCCTAAGAGAGTTTTAATTTTTATAGGTTCATCTTTAATTCCTCGACCAATTATACTATTAGGATCTTTTGCCTCTTTTTTATAAGTTTTTTCTTGCCTATCCGCTTTTTTTTCGCCCTTTTTCTTGGTAATAGGCATTTCAATATTTTCCAATTCATTTTGAATTTCTTCTAAAATACCTTCTTCTTGATGAAGAAAAACGGCTATTTCATCTTTATAACCTACTTTATGATAAAAAGCATTTATTTTATTAAGCACACTATTTAATTTTTCTTCTTCGTAAAAATTTCCTACACATAACTGTAATTTATCTTCATTTATTTGCATTGAATTTTCATATAATTCTAAGACTTTTAAATCTTCTTTTAATTCTTTTAAAAGATATTTATAATAATCAAGATATATATTAATATCAGGTTTTTTGATATCAAAAATAAATTCTATGGAAAAAGCTTTATCATCTAAATTAAACCTTTTTTCAAATAATTCTTCTAAAACATTAATAGGTAGAAGTGTTTCTTTTTCAATAAAAATATTCCAAGTATTATTTTTAGAATTAATCTTAATTTTTGTTAATTTACTGTCAGAAAAATATTGATAATTATCTTTATCAATATTTATTTTGTCTAATAATATTTTTATTTTTTCATCCATTTTACTACCCCCATTGATAATTAAATTACTTCAAGTACCGTTGTAGGTCTAATTATATATCTTTTATTTCTTAAACAAAAATCTATAAAATCTTCTATATCTATTTTTTTTAATTCTTTTTCATAAGCATATTTTTCTACATCAAAAGCAATATTATCACGCATCATACAATCTAAAAATTTTTCTTGTGGTGTTCCTAAAAACATTAGCCAATATGGATAGAGATATGTTTTTAATTCTTTTAAGGCACTATTTCCTATTCCGTAGCAACTTTTACCCGCTAACTGGGTGGCGAATTCATTTACAATGGCTAATTCAACAATAGCGGCTTTAAAACTTTCTGTTGTTAAAGAGTAATTTTTTATCTCTTTATTAAAAATAGCCTTTAATATATCTAATATTATTTTTGTTGGTTCTTTTTTATCTATTGGTAGGCCTAAAATAAAAGTTTTATCATAATTATCATTATTTCTAGATGTATCTATAATATTTAATTCACTATTTACAACTAAAAATTTATAATTGCCTAAATCTCTTTTAAACATTCTTTTTACAAAATCATTTATTTCTTTTTTCTTACTATCCCAAATACTCATTACTTCAAGACGATATTTTTCTGCTTGCCTACGTAATCTTTCATATTCTCTACTCTCCATTACTGTATTATAAATACTATCATCATTAGGGATAAAATTTTTAGGATCCTTTAGAAATGCTTCTTTATCTTTATATGCTTTATTATATTCTTCCTTATAATTTAGCCAAATACGTTGTTTAAACTTTTGCACACTTTCGGATATGGATGCTTGAAATAAAGTAGCCCATACTAAAGCATAATCATTTACTATAAAATCAATATTCATAAAACATCACATCCTAGAAACACTTACATAAATATCTTATCACAAAAAAAGAAAAGTTGAAAAGAAAATTATGGTTTAAAGAAAAAAAGCAGCTAATTCTGCTAAATATACTGATATATTAAATAAGCAACGACAACTGTAACAATAACAATTACTAAGAAGAGAAAAATCTTTATTGGCAAAGATAATTTTTTATCTTTTTCATCACTTGCAAAATTAAAATCTTTTTCTGATAAATCCATACTTCTTGTATAGAAGTCTGTATCGGCATTTTTAAAATTAGTTACTTCTTCAGTTGGTTCTTTTTGAACTTTTAACTTTGATTGAGTTAATTCATTAAGACGTTTTAAGTCTTCAATATCTTTTAATTCTTGTGATTTAGAATTATCAAGTTTTTCTTTTTGAGGATCAACTTTATCCATTATATTAGTTGCCATTAAATCACTCAATAAATCAACGGTTGTATCTTTATCAAGCTCGCCAGCTAATGTTTTGGACGTAATTGTATCAATAAACTCACGTAATTCATCGTCAGGTTTTATAATTTTTTGATTGTTTTTTACTTTAAATCTTTCGAGTTCTTTTCTATTTATCTCAGAAAAAATATTATAATCTTCATTTTTTAATTTTCTTTTTTCATCTAATTTATCTACTCTATTTTCACGAGCATTTTCTAAAACACTATTTATATCATATATTTTATTTTCATGTTCTCTATATAAGTAGTTAAATTCTTCTAATTCTTTTTTTAGAGGGGCAACTGGCATCATGTCTTGATACTCACGGTATTTTTGATAGCCTTCTCTAGTATAGTATTTTTCTTTAGCATTTGTTAAATCATAGGCATTAGCGTTCGTTACGTCTGAAAGATTTGCATATCTTACATTACTACCTAAATTCTGATATAAATCTTGATTTTTATCAGAGCGTGATGGTTGATAGTAAGTATTTTCATCTTTGTAGCGATCCATTCTCTTCACACTAATCACCTTCCTATTATAATTTTAGCATAATTAAGTAAAAAACAAAAGAATAAATAGAATTTTCTTTACGAGCTATCTTTTTTCTTATATAATTATTATGAAAGGAAGGTAAAAAGATATGAAAGTAGTTGTTAATCAAGATGCTTGCATTGGTTGTGGAGCTTGCACTTATACATGTGAAGAAGTTTTTGAAATGGATGAAAAAGGTCTATCAACTTGCAAATTAAAAGGAGAAATTCCTGTTGAATTAGAGCAATCTGTAAAAGATGCTATGGACGCTTGTCCAACGGGCGCTATTGTTTTAGCAGATGGCGAAACTGAAGAGCCTTTAGCAGAAGCAGCATAAAAAAAGTCCATTGGACTTTTTTATTTGCAATTAATCTTTTAAACTATAAACTTTAGCTATTTCTTTAGGCGTTAAACGGCGATATTCTCCTGAAGCTAAATCTTTTAAATCAAAAAAAGCTAATTTTTCTCTTTTTAATTTTAAAACAGGAAAGCCAACGGAGTCAAAAATTCTTTTGACTTCATGATTTTTTCCTTCTTGAATAGATATTTGCACAACGGTAGTAGCGGTTTTTTTATCGACTTTTTTTACCTTAAGACGACTTGGTACTACTTTAACTGAATCAAGCATAACTCCATTTTTTATTTTACTAATCGCTTCAGCTGTAATAATTCCTTTTATTTTAGCTACATAAACTTTTTGAACTTTTTCACTAGGATGCATTAATATATTAGCAAAATCACCATCATTAGTTAAAAGTAAAAGGCCCGTAGTATCATAATCAAGACGACCAATAGGATAAATTCTTTTATCAGTAGGTATTAAATCAACAACAGTTTTACGATTTTTTTCATCACTAGTAGTTGTTACAACGCCTCGAGGTTTATTTAAAATATAATATTCTTTTTCTTCTTTAGTAAGAATATTTCCATCAATTTCAATTGTATCTTTATCACTTGCTTTAATGCCTAACTCATTAACTACTTTACCATTTACCTTAACTTTATTATTTAAAATCAATTCCTCAGCTTTTCTTCTGGAAGCATAACCAGATTGCGCTATTACTTTTTGAAGTCTTTCCATGATAGTCACCTCTACTCTATTTTACACTATTTTTTAATTAAACTTTTATTTTTTTCTAAATCACGTAAAATTTCTTCAGCAAAGTAGGTCTTTAAAGAAGAATATAAATTAATTTGAAAATCTTTTTCATATTTTAAAAGTTTCAAAATAACCTCTTTTGTATTCTTACTAATAACGATAGGATTTTTCATTTGATAGTAATCATCTTTAGCCATAACAATATTTCTGTTGTAATCAATTACAAACCATTTGCCATTCTTTTTTAATTCAAGCCAAGTATGATAAATATATTCTATATCATTAAGAGAAATTTTACCACTAACAACATAAGCTTCATCATAATCAGTAATATCTAAATTTAAAAAAACAACTAAAGAATTAAAATGACATTTACCATATCTATCTTCAGAAGTAAGTTCTTCTGCTATTTCTTTATTTTCTATAAAATCACTTAAGGCTTTATACTCTACTTTTTTTGAAAGAAATGTCTTTTGATAACATAAATTACCGTTTGCTAATTCTTTAATATGAGAAAGTTTTTCAGAGTTATTTTTTAAAGTCGATAAGTCAATTTCTTCATCCATAGCATTTTCTTTTTTATCTTCTAAATCTAAAAATATGCCATCAGAATCATCACCAATTATTTTCTCACTTAAAGGATTTATAGTCGTAAAAAAAGGTTCTTCTTTCAAGAAAGACTTATTTATATCTTTCATAATTTCTTGACCAGCAAATAAAAAATAAAACAAATCTATATCATATAAATAATCATAGTTTTCATGAATTCTATATAAAGTTTCTTTGTCTAAAACATTTATTATTGCACTTTGAAATAAATCAAAGTAATCATTTTTTTTCATTATTAAATTATTAGCATAATCTATAATAAAGAAATCATTATCTTTTTTATATTCAACTACGGCGTTTAAACTAAAACCTTTAGAAGCAATTAATAAAAGCTTTTGATCTATTAAATAATTACTAGTTGCTATTCTCAAAGTTCTTAGTAAACTTTTAGCGTTCCTTTTCCTTATATTTTTTAGATTTTTCTTATCATAATCTAATATTTTTTTATCTGATAACAACTCAAAATAATAATCCTTTTTACCAGTATGAAAGATATAGCCATTATTTTCTTTTTGCATTTTATAGTGAAAAGTATTTTCAAAATATAGCATTGGTTGTTTAAGAGAAGTAAAGACAAGTAATTTCAAAATATCTTTAGATATATTTTGTTTTAAAGCTTTATCTTCAAATTGTTTTAATAAAAAATCCCAATTAGTATCTGCATTCATAACCATATTCCCCTAACTGGTTTCATATTATAACATATTTTCTTTATTTTAACTAGTTTTTCTAACATTTTTTCTTTTTTTTCATAGAATACTATAAAGGAGTTGAGTATATGTATCAACGTAAAGTAATAATACCACCACAAAATCAAAAAATGTATTTTAGAAGCAGTAATTATATGCCAAAAACCTTACCAAATGAAGTTTTTTTAGAAGATGATGATCGTTTTTTATGGGCACCTTTTGTTTTTGGAGGACTTGCTGGAACTGCTTTAGGTTATGGCATTGCCAATAATAATCAGTTAAATAATGGCTCTTATCGTCCACCAACATATGGACCTGTTCCCTTTTATCCAGCTTATCCTATTTACCCTACTTATAGTAGCACTAATTATTACTATTAAAAGTCTTAGGACTTTTTTAATTTGTCTGTAACTTTGGAAAATATAATGTCACAGTTGTACCTTTATCTTTAATCGATTTAAAAACAATATTTCCACCATGTAAATCAATTATTTCCTTACAATATGATAATCCTAACCCATTACCATTTTCCTTAGTTGTATAAAAAATATCACCAATATGTTCTAATTCATCCTTAGTCATACCACAACCATTATCCCTAATAGTTATTTTTACTTTATCTTTTAATTCCCGGGCCTTGATATTTATTAAAATATTTTCTTTATCCTTAGCTTCTAAAGCATTTTTTAATAAATTGACAAATACTTGCTTTAAACGACTATAATCACCTTCAAAATAAATTTCTTTATCATCATCTAAAATAATATCAGCATTTCTATTATTAAACATAGGCTTTAAAGTATCCTTTATTTCTTCTAATAAATAATAAACATCTAATTCTTCTTTTTCAATTCTTTTTATTTTACCAAAAGAAGAAAAATCGTTAATTATAGTTAAACTTCTTGATATTTCATTTCTTAAAATATTAAAATATCTTTTTGTTTTAGATTCATTAGATAAATCCATCATTTCTAAATAACCATTACAAACAGCTAAAGGATTTTTTAATTCATGAGTTAATTTAAATATAGAAGTTTTAAGTCTTCTTTCTTTTTCTATTTCCTTTTTTACTTCTTTTTCTTTTAAACTTAAATCGACAATAAGTTCATTATTACTTAGTAGTTTTAAAATTAACTTTATGTATATAAAACTAAAAATTAAAGATTCTAATATCATAAGAAAATTATTTCTATAAATAAGAAAAATTATCCCTTTTAAAAAGAGAAAATAAGATATAAATACCTTTTTATAATTTTCTTTTTTAGAAAGAAAACTAAACAAGAGAAAATAACTAATCAATTCACCTAAAATAAGTATAAAATTCTTAAGTTCTAAATTGTGGCAATAAATTAGTAGAAAGAGACTTAAATAAAGAGCGATGTTTTTTCTTTTTAATAAATAAGCTATAACGATAGGAATAGAAAAAAAGATTATTTTATTAAAATCATGTTTACAATAAATAATGAGCATAAAAAAAGATAAAAATAAAGAAAGGGAAAAATAAAATTTATTTCTTTCTATTACAAAATCTTTTACTGGCACAAAAAAACTTAAATAAAGTAAGATAGGAAATAGCAAATATACACCAATTTGGAAAAAATCTAAAATATTCATTATAATCACCACGACTATTTTCTATCTTTATTTTGTCAAAATTTGTCGAAATTTGTCAAAAAACAAAAAAAGTAACGTTACTTGTCACTTTAATTCGTCAATATATTTTTTTAATTGCTTAGATTCAGGTCCTAAAATAATTTTAAGTTGATTATCTATTTCAACAATTCCTTTAGCTCCTAATTTTTGAATGCCTTCTTTATTAGCTAAACTTACATCATTTAAAGTAACTTTAAAACGGGAAACATTACTCTCAGTACTTATGATATTTTCCTTTCCACCAAGTAATTCAACAAGTTTATTAAAATCAAGCTCCGCATCTTTCTTAGTTGCTTTTAAAATAGCAAATAAAATAATAATAAGAACTACTGCTATAATTATATATTCTAAAATTTCCATATCATCACCACTTTAATTATATAACAATAAATAAAAAAAAGAAAGACCTGTAAATTATAGTGTTAATCCTATTTAAAAAATATTTTCTAAAGAAACATTATTATTTTTCTTTTGCATAAAATTATATAGGTATTTATAAACACAATTTTTTAATTTCAGAATAATTTATATTAGAAATAGATAAAGAGGTGGAGATTATGAGTACTAATAGTTGTATTAAGAATTTGCTTAAATTTATATGCTTATTACAAAGAAATTCTCTAAATACTTGTGCTTTAGATGGTGGTTGTACTAGACCTTTTTTAGGACCTATTATAAATAATACTTGCTACAACACAAGAGTTATAACTTTATACAAAAGAAATGGTGAAATATATGAAGCAAATTATACAGATGAAGCTGGTAATATAAATACTAGTTCTTTATTTAGAGTAAGCGATGTTCATAATGATTGTTGTACACTCTTAATTTTAACTAATAATGGAACAGAATATGTATCAACGGGTGAATATATCACTCTAAATATAGGCTGTATTTGTGCAATTAAATGTCTAGAGGACGTAGTTGTTGAGAATTTATGTGAAAGGAGGTAGAAATTCTTGAATAATTGTTGTAATGAAGAAAGAGAAGAAAAAAAAGACTGTGGTTGTATCTATGATATTTTAAAGAAAATATTACTTTTACAACAACAAGATTATGATAATGAAAGTTATTCTGGTTGTGATAAACCTTATCTAGGACCAGTTTGTACAAGTGTTTGCTACAACACTAGACCTATTCAACTTTTCAATTGTTCAACTGGTGCAGCATGGACATTTCCTTATAATGTAAATGGCACCACTGGTAATACTGATGTATTTAGAATAGAAGCCTTAGATAAATGTTGTTGCACATGTAGACTTTTATATTTAGATCCAACTACTAATCAATATACTAATACAAATGAATTTGCTACAATTGATTTAGGTTGTGTTGGAGCTATTAGATGTCTTAGTGATACATTTATTGATTTATGCTAAGAAAAGAAAAAACCTGTATTTTAAGGTTTTTTTGTTTTACTTATTTTTTATTTCTAAATTAAGAATATCTTCAATAGGAATAACTTCATTATCAATCGTTACAATATTATTAGAAGTTCTTGCAACTAAAGTTGTTTCATATTCTTTTGACTTGGTTTTTATTAAAACAACAATATTTAAAGCATACCCTATACCATTAAATATTTCATCTAAAGTTTCCTTAACTGTTTTATTGTTCTCATATGGAGTAGAACTTCTTGTATCCATATTTTTAAAACGATAAACTGTTTTGTTATTTCTAATATTTTTGTCAATTTCATTTTGATAAATTTTAGGTAATTTTTTCATAAGCACTCTCCCTTGTTATATTTTATGAAATAGATAAATAAAAATTGCCCTTTTTTGATATAATATTAATAGAAAGGGATTAATCAATAAGAAATTAATTAGTATTTCTAAAGATTGATTATACGAGATAAAATGAGAAAGTATAAAATAAATTTGAAAATATTACTACCTATAATTATATTAGCTTTAATTAGCATAATTACTATTTATAGCGCTAGAACATATACTTCAAGAAGTTTAGGTAATTTAACTTTAAAACAAGCTATTTGGTATTTATTTGGTTTCTTATTAGTAATAATTTTAGTTAAATTAAAAAATGAAAGCCTTTATAGACATACTTGGATATTTTATATTATAGGTAATGTTTCTTTATTAGGACTTTTATTCTTTGCAACACCTATTAATAATAGTCGTTGCTGGTTTAGTATTCCAGGTATAGGTAGTATTCAACCTAGTGAGTTTATGAAAATATTTATCATGCTGACTCTGGCGACAATGATCCATAATTTTCGAAGTGATTATAAAAATCCAACTTTATTTGAAGAATTTTTATTCTTAGTAAAAAGCTTTTTAATTGTTTTATTACCTGCCGTTCTTACATTTTTACAACCAGATACTGGAGCTGTTTTAATTTATTTTATAATTTATTTTTGTATGATGTTTGCATCAGGCATTAGAATTAGATGGTTTGTTGGAGCTTTTATCCTTATTAGTATTATTCTTGGTAGTATTCTTTGGTTATATTTTTATAAAGAAAATATTTTTATAAAAATATTTGGTAGCTCTATTTATTATCGACTTGACCGTATTTTTGATTGGCAGCAAGGATCTGGTTTACAGCTTGAAAATTCTATTGCTGCAATTGGTTCAGCTGGTTTATTTGGACATGGTTTTAATAAAACCCCTATTTATTTTCCTGAATCGTCAACGGATTTTATTTTTGCTGTTTATGCCTCAAATTTTGGCTTATTTGGTGTCGTAATTCTTTTAGGAATAATCGTTTTTTTAGATGTTAATATTATCTTGCTAGCTAAGAGAAAAATACTTGATACTGATAAATATATTTTATCGGGTATATTAGGAATGCTTATTTTCCAACAAATACAAAATATCGCTATGACGGTGGGACTACTGCCTATTACAGGAATAACTTTACCTTTTGTATCATATGGTGGTTCGAGTCTTCTTTCCTATATGCTTTTAGTTGGCATTTTACTAAATATATCTATGGAAAAAACACGTATATATAAATACAAATAAAAAATCAAGGGGCTGAGTGGAAATGAATAATTTCTATTCAGTTCTTTTTTAATTTATTCAAAAAATAAAAAGTCCTGAAATC
>CANRAX010000019.1 GCA_947628635.1 uncultured Bacilli bacterium
ACCAGCTCATAAAATTTCCATAATGGCGTCCCTGAGCAGATTTGAACTGCTGACTTATCGCTTAGGAGGCGATTACTCTATCCAACTGAGTTACAGGGACATTTAAGAATTATTTTAACTAAACAATTCTTATTTATAATTTTTATATTTACAAACAGCTCCTAAATCTTCATATTCTTTTTTTAATGTTTTATAATAAACTTTCCCATTCGTAAATATTTTTTCATTATCTTTATTTATATTTACTAACTCTTCAATATTAATTTTTTGATAATCTATTTTTGTAGTAACAACTAACTTATTCTTAAAAACTTCAATATCATTATCATAATATTTTAACTTTTTATAAGATTTATATTTTTCTTCTAAGGTATCTCTATATGTATAAAGAAAGTCTTTATCATTTGAAATAATTGTTTCCTTAGAAATTAATATACTAACATATTTATCATTTAATTTAAGACTATGTTCGGTTTTTAAAGTAATATCTCCTTTAGTAGTCGTATAAGTACAAACTATATAGTTAAAGCTTCTTCTAATCAAAAAACTTAAACCTAAACAAAAACATATCAATAAAAATCCTAGAAGAATTTTCTTTGCCATTTTAAACCTCTTGAATAACTGTTATTACCATAGGTTTAGAACCTGTTTCATCATAGAAAAATTTACCTAAAGATTCTCTTACTTCATTTTTTATTTTTGTATAGTCAACCTTTTTAGACTTGTATTCAATATTACTAGCAATAACTTCTCTTGATATTTCTTTTGTCTCTTCTAGTAAGTCTTGGCTTTCTTTTACATAAATAAAACCTCTTGTTAAAATTTCCGGTCCACCGACAATTTCTTTTGTCTCTTTATCTAGAGTACAACTAATAATGACAATACCATTTTCACCCAACATTTCACGATCTTTTAAGACTAACTCGCCAATATCACCTTGGCTTTTACCATCTATTAAAATTTCATCAACGTCAATATGTTCCATTGAATTAGTATTTTTACCATTAACAAGCTCTAAAACATCACCATTTAATTTCAAAATAATATTTTCTTTTGGAATACCTAACTCCTCAGCAATCTCCGCATTAGCATACTGTTGACGATATTCACCTTTTACTGGAAAATAATATTTTGGATTCATTAAATTAATCATTAACATCAAATCTTCTCTAGAAGCGTGATGTAATAAATGCTTTTTACTTGATAAACTTACTGCATTAGCTCCTAGCATAGATATTTCATCCATAATTAAAGCCATTCTTTTTTCAATACCTGCATAACTTGGTTCTGTTATAAAAATAGTATCAGTTTCTTTAATCGTTATAAACTTATCAAAACCTTTAATAATTCTTTCCAAATTAGCAAATGGCTTTTCTTTTTCATCAGAAATTAAAACAACACTGTCTTTTGCCTCTAAATCTACTAAAGTTCCAATTACATTGCGATTAATGGTTAAGTATCCTTCTTCAATAGCTTTATTTATCATATCTTGCAACAACTTACCCATAATTACAATTTTCCTTTTAGTCTTACTAACTTCATTAAATATTTCTTGAATTCTATAAAAATGAGCTGGAAATATAGTTGCGATAATTCTATTTTCATTTTTATGAAGGACTTCTCTAATAAAATCACTTACTCGATTATTAGGACTTGTATGGCCCACTTTATCAGCATAGAAAGATTCACATAATAAACATAAAACTCCTTGCTTTCCAACATAAGCTAATTTCCCAATATCCGTTTTATATGCTCCCATCATTGTAGAATCAAAAACAAAATCACCCGTATATACAATAGCGCCATCTTCTGTATAAAGTACATAACATACAGCATCTGGTATAGAATGCGTTACACTAATAGGAAAAATAGCATTTTTTCCAAACTCAATTTTACAATGAGGCTTAATTTCTTTTAAATTAGCCTTATCAAGAACTTCCTTATCTAAATCCCTTTTAACTATTTCCAAAGTTAATTTTGTTCCATAAACCGCAACATCATTCAACTTTTCCAATATATCTGGAATAGCACCCACATTGCTTTCATGACCGTGAGTTAAAAATATACCTTTAATTTTCTTTCTATTTTTTACTAAATAATCAAAACTTGGAATAATATAATCAATTCCTAAATTTGAATCATTATCATACTTTAGGCCGGCATCAAAAACATAAATATCATCATCAACATTGACAACATACATATTTTTGCCATTTTCATTTAAACCGCCTAAACTAAATATTTTAATTTTACTCAAAATTTTTTTCTCCTTTCTTTTTTTAAGACATTGCCAAGACTTTCTAATTATAGCATTTTTTCTCTCAAAAAACAAATTTTATCTTGCCAATTTAGTAAGTGCTTGTCTAGCAGATTCTTGCTCTGCTTCCTTTTTTGATGGTCCAACACCAGTTCCATAAACTATACCATCTATTGCCACTTCACAAGTAAATGTTTTATCATGAGCTGGTCCTTCTTCTTTAATAATTGTATAAATCAAATTTTTTTGTTCCGTTTGCACATACTCTTGAAGAGCACTTTTATAATCACTGAAGAAAACAACATTAGGATTTTCTAAGTAAGGAACTATTGTCTCTAAAACAACTTTCCTTGCTACGGCATAACCTAAGTCAATATAAATTGCTCCTAATAAAGCTTCAAATATATCGGCAACAATAGTTTTTTTAAAATTTCCCGTCGCTGACTGTTCTCCATGACCAACTTTTATATATTTTTGAAGACCCAAACTAGTTGCATACTCAAAATTAGCATTTTCACAAACAAAAGAAGCTCTTACTTTTGTCATTTCGCCTTCACTTTCTTTATGATGTTTATATAAATAATCTGCCACTACTAAATCAAGAACAGCATCACCTAAGAACTCTAATCGTTCATAATCACTTTTAACTTTATGCTCATTAGCATAAGAACTATGAGAAAAAGCTGTCTCATATAAAGACAAGTCTTTTGGCTTAATTTTTAATCTTTTAAATAATTCATCCATCAAATCACCATCTTTTTTCTAAATTAAATAAGCATATAAATTTTTTTCAATAAAATTCATCTAAGAAAAAGCAACTTTTATTTCTAAAATCCACTTTTTTCTTTTTGTAATTAATTCTATAACTTTAATTATTTTATATAATATTTAGCTCTTTATGTCAATATTTTTACATTACCTTCATTCTTTTAAATCTAATCAAATAAAAACTAATTTTTTATCAAATCCTCTACCATTTTACCTTTTTTATTCTAAAACCAAAAACTACTTTCAAACCCTTTTCTTTTTTAATAATCTCTCATCAAATTTAAAATATCATACTTATGTTTGCTTGTCAAGGCTACACATTCTTCTAAAACCATCTCCAAGCATCCAGCTTTTCTTCTGTTTCAACTTGAAAAAATAATATGATTTACTAAAATAAAAAACATTATCTTGTAAATATATAAAAAAAATAGTAAAATAAACTAAGGTGAATGGTATGAAGAAGATTTTAATTTCCATTATCAATTTATATCAAAAAATACCTGGTCCTTGGCATAACCAATGTCGTTATTATCCAACATGTTCTAATTATGCTAAAGAAGCCATTAATGAATATGGTGCATTAAAAGGCAGTTTTTTAGCCATTAAAAGAATACTAAGGTGTAATCCTTTACAAAAAAGTGGTTATGATCCAGTACCAAAAAAGGAGTCTTATATGAAGAAAACAAAAAAAATTACTTTTTTATTAATATTAATCCTAATTTTATTTACAGGTTGTAGTAATGATGATATGGAAAATATTGATATTATTGTTACTAATTATCCTAATGAATATATTACTAAAATGCTTTATGATGATCATGCGATGATTAGTTCAATTTATCCTGATGGTGTCGCAATTGATGATTATAAAATAAGTAAAAAGCAAAAAAATGATTTTGCGAACAAAGATTTATTTATTTATAATGGTTTAATTGAAAAAGAAAGAAACTTAGCTTTAGATTTACTTGAAATAAATCCTAATTTAAAAATTATTGATACAGCTTATGTATTAGAAACAGATTATTCTCCTGAAGAATTATGGCTTAATCCTTCATCACTATTAATGATGGCTCAAAATATTCGATTAGGACTAGAAGAATATATTACAAACAATTATTTAAAAAAAGAAATTGACAAGTCATATGACGAATTAAAGTTATCTTTATCAGAACTAGATGCTAATTATCGAGTTGATGTTGAAAATACTTCCAATAAAACTGTTATTGTTAGTACCCCAGCTTTAAAATATCTTGAAAAATTTGGTATTGAAGTTATTTGTATTGACGATGACGCTACGGAAAAAACAATTAGTGACGCTGAAAAGTTAATTAAAGCTAAAACTATTAGCTACATATTTACTTTCAAAGGTGAAGAACCAACAGAAAAAGCAAAATCTCTTCTTAGTGCTTATCCTGAAATTAAAACATTACAATTACATAAACTTGACAATATCTCTGATGAAGAACGTAATGAAAAAAAGAATTATTTAACAATAATGAATGAAAATCTTGAACTTTTAAAGCAAGAACTTTATCAATGAAAAGCTTCCTATTTTGAGGAAGTTTTTTTTAGCTAAAATCACTTTTAAATTATTTAATATCTTTTACAGGTTTAGCTTTAAAAGTATAATAAGTATAGTCTAAATATAAACCTTTGTCTTTTACCTTATCATAAAGCATTTTCTCATCTTCATTTAATTTTTGATACCATTTAAAATAATAAGTAACTACAAACTCTTTTTGAAGACTTTCTTGCAAACTTTTAGGAGAAAAATTATTTCTTTTTTGATAGATATTTTCTCCTTGTAAAAGTTTATTTATATTTTGGATACTAGCAACATTTGAAAATTCTCCTATTAAAAAACCATCTTTTTTCAAATGTTTTTTTACTTCTTTTAAAAATGCGTCTATATTCTTAACTTTTTCTAGATAATTACCAATTAAAATATAATCATAATAATTCTTTTTAGCTTGAGTTAAATTTTTATATGTCACAATAAACTTTTTTGAAAATTTTCTTTTATACTTATCTTCTTCTATTCCCTCAATTTCCATTTTTTTAAAGTGATATCTTAAACTTAAGGCATTTACTCCTATACCACTATTTAAATCTAACACTTTCTTATCATCTTCTAACAACGGAAAAGAAGCTTCTTTACCATCATCAAAAGTAAAAGTATTAAAATGCCACTTTTCATAAAAGTAATCTCTATTCTTAAAAAGTATTTTATAAAAATAAGTCAGATCTTTTCGAAAAGAAGTTCCTAAATTATGATGAATAAAGACATCATGACAAAGTTTTAATTTATAACCAGCTTTTAAGATACGCAAACAAAAATCATTATCTTCTATATACCCAGGTGAATATTTTTCATCTAAACATTTTAATTTATTTATAACCTCTCTTTTCACTAACAAACAAAAACCAATTAAAAATGTTTTTTCTTCCCATTTTGAACTATCAGATATATTATTTAATTTTGCTAATTTTTGCATTGTTTTTAAATCATCATACTTAAAATCAATCCCTTGCCTATTTTCATCTTTATTACAAACTGCCCCAACTGCCCCTATTTTTTTTGAACTATAAAGACATTTTTGTAAATTTAAAAGCCAATTAGAAGTTACAATAGTATCATTATTTAAAAATAGTATATCATTCTTTTTATTAGCTATTTTTATCCCTTGATTGCAAGCCCTTGGAAAGCCTTTGTTATCATCATTTAAAATTAGTTTTAAATCATTTTGTTTTTGCAAATACTCTTTTGTTTTATCTTTAGAGTTATTATCAATAACAATTAATTCATAACTATCTTTTGGACTATATTTTCTAATACTTTTTAGACACTGCTTTGTAAAATCTAAATTATTATAAGTCACTACTATAATTGAGGTTTTTCTTTTCATAAATAAAACTCCTTACATAAATTAAATTTCTTTAATTTATCATATGTTTAAATATAAAAGAAATTAACCACGAACTGCTTTATCTATTTCATTAAATATAGCATTCATACTCTTATTAAAAATTTTTTCAATGGCTTTTGATAATTTCATTGCTAAAATAGAAGCTGTATTATTATAGTCTTTTTCTTCTTCTAAATAGTTTTTAGCAATTATTGGTTTTCCTAAAGCCACATCTTCTTCAAATTTTTTTAAGGCTTCATCCGTTAAAGTAGCTTTATTAGTTGTAGTAGTCTTATAATATCCTGACAAACTACCAAAATATAAAGCAAAAAATAATATTATTGTAATACTACCAATAAAAAGAAAGATATTTTTACCCTTCTTCAGCTTGAATCACCTCCAAAAAAACTTCTGCAAAAGCTAAACTTGTATTTAATACTTCCGTCGGCGTATTCTCCATTCCACCAACTTCAATTAAAATAGTATATTTAGAAAAATCTTGATTATAAACACCATTAACACCTGCTCCACCCTTTTTCAAAATTCCTTTAGATAAATTAGGATATCGCTCATCTAATTTATTATTTATTTTTTCTGTAAAATTTAAATTTTCTTGAAAGTTAGCATTTTCTAAGCCAATTAAGAAAAGAATTTTAGCATAATCTTTTCCGTCAATTGAAACCGTTGTTCTATCTTTTTCTAAACTATCACGATGAACATCTATAAAGTATTTTAAAGAAGAATTTTTAAGTAAAACATCTTCCATAAAACTCCTTGAAGCAACATAAGAGTAATTATAATTCCAATTATTTTCATTTAAAACATCTTTAATTTTTCTTTCTTCAACCAAGGTTTTAAAATTATTTTTAGTAAAAACATCTTCCAATATATAATCAACCATCATTACTGTCGGATTAACACTGAACTCTACAAAATTACTTGCCGCATACTCTTCTGTTTGATGTGAATTATATATATAAATACTAGGTTCTATGACAACATTCTTAACTACTTTTTCTACTTTCTTAGGACTTTTATATTCGCCAAACAATAAATTTGTTGAATTTTTAGCTTTTAAAGCTACATTTTTAAAAAATTGCTTAAAAATATTTTCTTGTTTAAAATTAGCCTCATTTAATAAAATTTCTACAAACTTCTTATCATCAATTTTTTCTAAATGCCTATCCATATACCTAAAAGATACAATTAAACCAAGTAAGAATAACAAAAGAAAAAAATATTTCTTTCTTCGTTTTTTCCTTTCTTTCTTTCCAACAAATTTACTCATATTTGCTCACCAATTATATATTAGCAAATAAAAAGAACTTATTTTGTCGTATTAAAGTTCTTATGCAAAGTTTTATTAATTCCATTACCTAATAAAAGACTTAACTTTTCCATAACAAAATCAACTTCTTTTGGTGTAACCATTAAAGACTCATCTGTTAAGATTGTATCAAGTAACATTTTAAAATCATTTTTATCTAAATTTTGAACATTACCTAAAATATTTATTTTTTGTTTTAAAAGGAACTCTTGTAATTTCATAACCGTATCAATAACAATGGTTTTTGCATCAACAATAGTTGGAATACCTATCGCGATAACGGGAATATTTAAAGTCTTTTTACTTACTTCACCACGATTATTTTTAACTCCGCTTCCTGGATGAATACCAGTATCCGTTATTTGTATGGTTTTATTAACTCTATCAAGACAAGATGTTGCTAAAGCGTCGATAATAATTAAACATTTGGCCTCGCTTACCTTAGCCAATGTTTTAAGCATTTTCACTGTCTCTATTCCTGTACTACCAGTAACACTAGGCTTAAAAGAACATACATTTTGATATCCCTTTTCAACATCTCCTATACTGAAAAGATATTTTGTAACTAAAATATTATCAATAGTAAGGGGTCCTAAAGAATCAGGCGTAATTTTATCATTTCCCAATCCAACCACTAAAACAGAATCTTTTTCTTTTAAATTTAAAGGTTTAATAAATCTTTTTAATTCTCTAACAAATATATTTTCAACTTTTGTATAATTATCTTTATCAGTAACATCTGTAAAATTAATAGTTACATAGTTCTTTTTACCCCTATTTGACTCTGATCTAGTAACAGTTATTTTCTCTTCTGTATATTTCTTAGTCACTAAAGATTTAAAATCTTTTTTATCTACAATTAAATCGGTTCTTAAAGAATATTTATTCAAATTAACTTCATGCATTTTATCACCTACAAATAATATTAACAAAATATTAAAAATTATTTGCTTTTTTTCTTTTTTTTTGGTAAAATTAACTTGTTTACAAAAAGTGAGGTGAAAAAATGCCAAATATTAAAAGTGCTAAAAAACGTATGCGTTCTAACGCTAAAAAAGCTGATGTTAATACTTTAGTTTACTCTAGTATGAAAACAGCTGTTAAAAATGTTGAAAAGGAAGTAAAAGCTGGAAATAAAGAAGCAGCTAGTAATAATTTAAATATCGCTATTCAAAGAATTGATAAAGCTAAATCTAGTGGTTTAATACATCAAAACAAAGCTAGTCGTTTAAAATCAAGATTAACAAAAATGAAAAATAATATGGAGTAAGTCAATCAAAAAAATTGACTTTTTTCTTTCTTTACTTATTATTAAAAATATTATAAAATTAACATAAACTAGGAGGCATTATGAAAAAGGTACTTACGCTGGCTCTTCTTATGATAATATTAGGATTAACTATTAATTATCGTGAGCCTATCTTAAAACTCATCGATGGATATTTATATCCTAATAATGTAACATCACTTGGAGAAGTAGGACCCTATTATCGTAATTATGATTTTAATTACGTTAAGCAAACTACCAATTTCACACCTAACTCCAAGAAAGATTTACTAAATATTTATTATACTTTTATCAATGCCGGTAAAAATCAATTTACTTTTTACTGTCCTAATGAATATGAAAATTGTATTGAAGATGTTAAAGAGTTAGCCAATAACCAAGATGCTTTATCCGATATAAATAATTTTGTTCATCCTTTTAATAGTTTTAACAATATTGAAACTAAATTTGACTCTATGGGTAGAGTTACAATTAATTTAACTAAAAATTATAATGCTGAACAAATAAATATTATAAATCAAAAAGTTGCCCAATTAACCCCTAGTCTTATTAATAACAATTTATCTGTAATTGATAATATAAAAATAATTCATGATTATATAATTAATAATACTAAATATGATTCAAAACGTTCTGATGAAAACATTTTAACCTATGATTCTAATATAGCCTATGGACCTTTAATTCAAGGATATGGCATTTGTGGAGGTTATACTGACGCAATGCAACTATTCTTAGAAAAGTTAAATATTAAAAATTTTCGTATTTCCAGCAACAATCATATTTGGAATGCTGTTTATTTAGACGGTAAATGGTATAATTTAGATTTAACTTGGGATGACCCTGTTATTACTAATTTGGATACTGATGTTTTAGAACATAATTTTTTCATGATTGATACCGCTAAACTTTTAGAAATTGAAAAAACTGAACATAATTTTAATCAAGAAGTCTATTCTGAATTATCTATATAATCAAAAAAAGAAAAAAGAAGTCTCTTTTACAATGAGCTTCTTTTTTACATATTAATAACAAACATATCAATCAAAAAATTACAATCAACATCTTGCGTTTTAGCTTTCAAATCAATTTTTTCAAGTTCTATCATCAAATTTAAAAGTTCTTTTTCTGAATAAAACCTTGTTAGTTCTTTTGTCTTAGCTATTCTATAATCAGATTTTTCGCCTAACTTATTTGCAATATCTTTATTACTAAGAGCTTGTTTTTCTAAAATTTTAACTTGATACATAATTCTAATTTGACTAGCTGTCAAACCAATAATTGCGATAGGTTCAATATTATAATCAAGTAATTCTTTATATTTTTTTAAAGCCTCTTTTTTATTTTTTTCAGCTAAACTTCGTACAAAGCCAAAGGTTAAGTCCTTAGAGTCACCTAATTTCATCATAACTAAATTAGTTACATCTTCCTTTGTTATTTTTTTACTCAATAAAGCATAATCTTTTAATTTTTTACATTCATTACTCAATTTAGTTACATCATTTTGACAATAATCTTCTAATTTTTTGATAACTCCTACTTCTAATTCATATCCCTTTAAAGCCTTTTTAATAAAATCATCAAGATTAATTTTTGGTTGTAAATAAAATAAATTCTTTTTTAATTCTTTAGTTAATTTCAAACTATTATTTAATTTATTAGCAACTACTATCAACAAATTATCTTTATTTGGATTAGCCAAATATTTATAAAGATGTTCAATCGCCTTTTTATTATCATCATAATTAAGGCTTTCTATTTTTTTTACGATAACTACTTTTAATGGAGTAAAAAAATTATAAGTATCTAAATCTTCCAAAACTTTCTCTAAAGTCGTTATCTCTAAATCATAAGTATCAACTTCAGCCGTTTCAAAGTGATTTTCCTTTAGCAAACTTTCTATCGTCTCTTGAATGGCAACTTCATCAGTACTTTCTAATAAATAATTATTCATTTTTTAATTCTTTCTCTACATTAGTTAAAATTTCAGCAAGTCTTGTTATATCCTTTCCGCCTCCTTGAGCAAAAGTAGGACTTCCGCCTCCATTACCATTTGAAGAAAGAGAAGCAGATTTTACAACTAACCCAGCATTAACAAAACTATTACTGCGACAAATAAAATTAATTGCGCCATCTTCTTTAACATTAGCAAAGAAGACAACTCCTTCTTTCATTTCATTAACAATATTATCAGCAATACTTTTTAAAAGATTAATATCTTTATTTTCAACTTGCATTATTAAACCTTTAATACCATTGTAACTTTTAATATTTTCTCGGTAAATATCCAAATTATCTAGAGTTTTCTTCTCTCTTAATTCAAAATATTTCTTTTCTAAATCCTTAACTTCTTGTTGAACATATTGTAATTCGTTACGATTAAAAATAATATCTTTATAAGAAACAGGTCTATCATTATTAATATCAACATCAAAAGACAATTTAATACCTTCATTTTTAGCATTATCAATTATTTCTTTTGACTTAAGTAAAAGTTTTACCATTTCATCATTATATGGTTTGATTGCTTCAAATAAAGTTTTTTCAATTCTTTCATTTGTAACCGCTTCAATACGATAAACATTACTTCCTTTAGACTCACAATTTACTATTGCCATTTTCCCAATATCTTTAGTATTTCCAACATGCGTTCCACCACATAACTCTATGGACTTTCCAATTTTAACAACCCGCACCATTTCTCCATATTTTTCACTAAATAAGGCCATAGCTCCTAAAGACTTTGCTTTATCTAAAGGCATAATTTCCGTTGAAACAATTATATTTTTTTCAATCATTTCGTTAGCAAACTTTTCAACTTCAACAATTTCCTCATCGGAAAACTTACCTGAATAAGTAAAATCAAAACGAAGTTTTTCATCATCTACATAGCTTCCAGCTTGTTTTATTGACCCATCAATCACTTGTTGCAAAGAATACTGTAAAATGTGTACTGATGAGTGATTTGCTTGAATTCTCATTCTTCTATCTTTATCAATAACTAATTCACATTCATCATTTTCTCTAATTATTCCATCTAATAAACGTACTTTATGAATATGTTGACCATTTGGACCTTTAAAGACATCGACAACTCGAGCTTTAAAGCCTTTTCCAATAATCATTCCAGTATCACTTACTTGACCACCAGCTTCAGCATAAAAGCAAGTTCTATCTATTGCAATGTAAGTATCATGGTCAATTGCCTTAACACGTTCATCACGAGAAAAGATAGCTAATACTTTACTTTTTAAGCGATATAATCCATAAACAAATTCGCTTTTTTCTTTAAAATCTAATAAAACTTTCTTTTGACTTGCCATCTGTGTTTTATTTTTAGCATTCTTCTTTGCTAATTCTCTTTGAGCTTCCATATATTTATCAAATTCTTCTTTTGAGACTTTATAACCAAGCTCACTCAAATATTCTTCTGTCAACTCAAAAGGAAAACCATAAGTATCATAAAGTTTAAAGGCTTCTTCGCCACTTATATAGCCATCATTTGACTCTTTTACTAATTCTTTAAGTCTTCTTTCTCCTGCTTCTAGAGTTTTTAAGAAAAGTTTTTCTTCTTCTAAGACTAAAGCTTCAATTTCAGGCCTTTTTTCAATCAAATAAGGATAAGCTGTTTTCATTACATCAACAACATCACTAACAATTTTATACATAAAAGGACATTCCAAACCGATTTGTCTTCCAAAACGAACACTACGACGTAATAATCTTCTTAAAACATAACCACGGCCTACATTTTCAAAACCAGCTCCATCAGCTAAAGCAAAAGTTATAGCCCTAATATGATCAGCTATAATTTTAAATTCTTTTTGGCCGACATATTCAAAATTAGCTAATTCTTCAATATGTTTAATTATTGGTTTAAATAAATCTGTTTCAAAGTTAGAGTCAACACCTTGAAAAATACAACACCATCTTTCAAGACCTGCTCCGGTATCAATATTTTTACTTGGAAGTTCTTGATATTTGCTTCTTTCTATTCCCTCTTTAGCATTAAATTGACTAAAAACATTATTCCATATTTCTACATAACGTTCTTGGTCTTCATCATTTTTAAACTTTTCTAAAGCCGTGTGATCTAAATCATATTTTTCGCCTCTATCAAAGAAAATTTCACTATCTGGTCCACAAGGTCCCTCACCTATCTCCCAAAAATTTCCTTCAAGAGGAATTATATGTGAAGCTTCTAAACCTACTTCCATCCACTTCTTCTTCGCAACCTCATCATCAACATAAACTGTTACATATAGTAAATTTTTATCAATACCAAAATACTCTTCACTAGTTAAAAGCTCAAAAGCATAAGTAATAGCTTCTTCCTTAAAGTAATCTCCTACCGAAAAATTACCCATCATTTCAAAAAAAGTCTGATGTCTTTTCGTAATCCCAACATTTTCAATATCGTTTGTTCTAATACATTTTTGAATATTAACAATTCTTCTTGACTCCGGAACTTCAGTTCCATCAAAATATTTTTTTAAAGGGGTAACTCCTGCATTTATCCAAAGTAAACTATCATCATTAATTGGTACTAAAGGAGCACTTTCAAAAATTTTATGTCCTTTCTTTGTAAAGAAGTCAAACCACATTTTTCGAATATCATCATGACTCATATATCTCATCTTGCTTCACCTCTAATATCTTCTAAAATAGTTTCTAATCTATTAGTATAATCATCAATCGTTCCATTATTGAAAATAAAGTAATCTGCAAAAGCAATAGGTCCACCTTTAGCTAAGTTCTCTATTTCAGCAATATCCCTTTTTCTTATATCCTCTTCATTAAAAGGGCGAACCTCTCTTTTGCCAACACGACTATATCTTAATTTCTTATCATTAACAATAGCTATCATTTTCAAATCATCGCCAAAGGCTTCTTTTAAAACTAAATACTCATCCCAAGAATAAAGTCCATCTAAGACTGTATCACATTTAGCGTAACATTCCTTAATTTTAGGAAGTAAGACCACTGCCATTGCAGCCATTCCATAATCCTTACGTAACTTTTCTCGCATATATTTTTCATTATCAGGTGTATCTTCCATATGAGCTTTTTTTAACTCATCTAAAACAACACCACCAAAATAAATTTTTGCAAAGCCTTTCTTTTCTAAATAGTCTGTCGCAATACTTTTACCACTACCACTCATACCTACAATCGCAATTAAATTTTTCAAATTATTTCACCTCGCTCAAGATCCTGAACTATTCTTAAAGTTTCTTTTTTTAATTCAGTTAAATCTTTATTTTTAATTATATAATCAAAATCATTAAATTTTTCTATTTCTGTTTCTGTAATATGTTTTTTTTCTTCCTCTTTCAATTTATCATCATAATTTTCTCTCTCTATTTTAATTGTTATGACATCAGAAAACTTCTTTTTAATACCTTCAAATTCATCTATTAATCTTGCATCAGTAATTATAAACGTATCAAAAAAATTACTTAAGATTTCTATATCTTCATAAAGTCTATTTAACAAAAAGTCTTTTTTTCCTAGTTTTTCTTTTATAATTTCAATTCCCATTTTTTGTAAAAATTCTCTAGGCTTATCATCGTTACTTCCATCCCAAGAAAAATATTTTCTTGCATAAGTATATAAAGGTTCTGTTATATGCATAACACAAGGTTTATAACCATATTCCTTTAATTCTTCTCGTAAAAAACCTCCACAAGTACTCTTACCACATCTGGCTTTCCCACCAATAACAAATATTCTCATTTTACTCTCCCTTTTCTTATACAAATAAAAGACCAGTAATAGGAGGACAAAACGCCCGGTACCATCCTAATTTGGTCTTAATTCTTAAATAACGGCTTAAACCGATAAAACTCCTAAAGTAGCTTCCTAAAATTTTACTACTAATTTACACCAACCATTAACTCTCTACAAATAAATATTTTTTAGTACTCATCTTTAATCAACATTTTATTCTTCTATCAATTCACTTTTTGTTCTTCTATCTACTACTTTATCTAATATATTTAATTTCTCATTTATAAATACAGCTACTACCTTAAAACAAGCAATTACTGGTGTCGCTATAACCATACCTATAATACCAAAGAAATGTTGAAAAATCAAGAGACCAACCATTATAGTTACAGGATGTAATTTCATTGTATGACCCATAATTAATGGTTGATAAAAATTATTTTCTAACAATTGAACAACAACAATAGAAATAATACAACAAATTCCAGTAAGAGGAGACATTGTAAAGCCAACAATGATAGCTGGAATAGCTCCTATATAAGGTCCAAAATAAGGAATAATATCAGTAACTGCACAGAATAAAGCAAATATCATTGGAGCTTCTAAACCTGCAATTGTTAAACCAATACTTTGTGTTATAAATACTAACAACATAACTAAGAAAACACCTTGAATATAATTTCTAAGAGATGTATTAATACGCATTGTTAAATCCCTATAACCACTATGCCATTTTCTAGGAAGTATTTTAAATAAACCTTGATTTATTTTATCAAAATCAAA
>CANRAX010000020.1 GCA_947628635.1 uncultured Bacilli bacterium
AGTGCTACTCCAACACTGTGATCTAAATTTGAATACCAATATTTTACATTAAAACATTTAGAATAGTCTGTTCCACAACTCATGCTAATTGTGCTTATTCTTTTCATTTCAGGAGTATCTATATAATCCAATAACCACTCAGGAAATATAGGAGATAGAATTTTAAAATAATCTTTAATTTCTTCATTTAAAGTATCATAATACTTCATCTTAATTTCCCCCACGTAAAAACTAACTACAATTATTTTATCAAAAAAATCTATTTTTTTCGAGACAATTAGGTAATTTTGTGCTAGAACATTATTAATGATTGAATCAATCCGTTTGGGTTTGAGATAAATAAAAATATAGAAAAGCAAAGATTCTTTGCTAAAAAAACTTATAATGTAAAAATAATTTGATAGAATAATTTGGCATTTAGTAATAAAGTGTTGATTGAAAGGAGGAAATTTATGAATCTGGGTAAACAATTATTGAAAATAAGAAAGGATAATAAAATGTCTCAAGAAGATTTTGCAGAACTTTTTAATGTAACTAGACAAACTATATCTAGTTGGGAAAATTCTAAAAGTTATCCAGATATAGAAACGCTTGTAAAAATAAGTAATCAATTTCATATTTCATTGGACATTTTATTAAAAGGTGATACCGAAATGATTAAAAATATTGATAGAAGTATAAAAGATAGCTCAAAGTATAAAAAAATATTGCTTGTCATTAGTATAATTATTGGAATATTCATTTTAACTTTTGGTGGATATGTTATAAAATATTATTTTACAAAAAATAAATTAGAAACTACATTTGCAATAGCTTTAGAAGAAAATAATTTTAAAAAAAATAGAGATGGCTATTATTCTATGACTTATAAAGATAACATTGAATTTGGAGTGCCTAATCAGAAAATGCCACCATTATTGAATTTTGATTTGAATTTTAATGTTCAGGATTTATATTGTGATATTAAAATGGAAGATGGGAAATATATGTCAGGCTTATGGACTGAATACAATGATTATAATTTTACAATATATGATAAAAATAACATAGTTATAGGTTCTTCTTCTAATTTAAAATCCAACAAAAACAATATAGAAAAATTAAGTGAAGAATTAAACTATGATAAGAAGAAATTGCAAAAAATAATTGAAAAAGGTAATAGCTTATATAAAGAATTTTATAAGTAATTAATTAAGTTTGTATGATAAAAATTGTTATAAAAATCATATATTATTAGCAATCTTAATATAGTCTTTAACTATCATTAAACCAATTTGCCACGATATAAAAAGATTTAGATTTTTAAACTTCATTTATAAATCTTTGGATTGTTTTATATTTTCTTTCAGTTCAATAAAGTATGATAACACAACATTTTTACTGAAAATTGATAATAATTAATCTAAATTAAGGCAAGTGTTTAAAAAAAGTGTGTAAACAAAAAAAGGTTGACATGCCTTTTTGTTTTTGTTAAAATATAATCAGTTAAGAAATGGAGGGAATAATATGGCTGTTAAAATTAGATTAACAAGATTAGGAGCTAAGAAAAGACCTAGTTATCGAATTGTTGCTACGGACTCTAGAAAATCTAGAGATGGGGAATATCTTGAATTGATTGGAACTTATCAACCTATCAATGATAGTGAAGTAAAAATTAACGAAGAATTAGCTTTAAAATGGCTAAATCGTGGAGCTATTCCAACAGATACAGTTAGAAATTTATTTAGTAAAGCTGGCATCATGAAGAAGTTTGCAGAATCAAAGTCTAAGAAAAGAGGTTAATTATGGATTTAGTAGAATTAACTGAAATGATTGTAAAATCTTTGGTTCAAAATGAAGATGCTGTCAGTGTCAAAGAATTTCCTACTGATGAGGAAAATGTTATACTTATTCAAGTTATGGTAGCTGAAGAAGATATGGGTAAAGTAATTGGTAAAGAAGGTAAATGTGCTAATGCAATTAGAACTTTAATCCAAGCTAGCAGCTCTTTAAAAGATAATAAGTATGTAAAGATTGATATAGACAAGTTTTAAAGGGAAGTTTTTACTTTCTTTTTTTTATTATCTGTTGTAAAATTAAAAAGAGGTATTAGATATGAATAATGAATTAATTATCCCAAAACATATTGGTATTATTGTCGATGGGAATGGAAGATGGGCAACTGAAAGAGGCTTACCACGTAGTATGGGTCATAAAGTTGGTGCCGAAAATTTAAAAAAAATTTGTCTTTATTTGGATGAATTAGGAGTAAAATACTTATCTGTTTATGTTTTTTCAACTGAAAATTTTAAAAGAGACAACAAAGAAGTAGATTTTTTGATGGACTTATTTGTTAAAATGTTTAAACAAGAATTCACGGAAATTATTGAAAGAGGAATTAAAGTTGTTTTTTCTGGTCGAAAAAATCGTCTAAGAAAAGAAGTTGTATCTGCAATGGAATATCTAGAGGAAGCGACATCTAAAAATCATGGTAGTTGTTTAAATATTTGTCTAAATTATGGTGGTCAAAGTGAAATAGTTGATATGACTAAAAAAGTTTGCACTATGTATAAAAATGGAGAAATATCTTTAGATGATATCGACGTTGATTTAGTAAGTAAAAACCTTTATCATGATTTGCCACCAGTTGACTTTCTTATAAGAACAAGTGGAGAATTAAGATTAAGTAACTTTATGTTATATCAATCTAGTTATGCAGAATTATATTTTCCAGAAACTTATTTTCCTGATTTTAAAGAAGCTGATGTTGATAAAGCTCTTGAAGAATTTAATAAAAGAAATAGAAGATTTGGAGGAAACAAATGAAAAAAAGAATTTTAAGTGCTATTATCTTAATTGCGGTATTTGTTCCATTTTTAATTGTTGGTGGAAAATCCTTTGCTTTTTTTACAACAATCCTTTCATTGTTTGCTTTATATGAACTTATAAACATTAGAGAAAGTAAAAAAGAATTTCCAACAATTGTTAAATTGTTTGCTTATATAATGGTTACTTTTTTTACCTTACGAAATATTAATTCTATTACATTTGAATATACTTTAGATTATCGGATAATGTCTTTAATAATATTTGCCTTTCTTTTTCCAATAGTCTTCATAAATGATAATAAAAAATACAATTTAAATGATTCTTTATTTCTAGTTGGAGCTGTACTATTTGTTGGACTTAGTTTTAATTTAATTACAATAGTACGTAATTTTGACATAACTTACATCATATATTTATTATTGATAACAACCATAACAGATACCTTTGCTTTATTTACAGGTATGTTAATTGGTAAAAGAAAAATTGCTCCTTTAATTTCACCTAATAAAACAATGGAAGGTTGTATAGGAGGCCTAATTATGGGTACTTTTGTTGCGACTACTTTCTATATGACAATTATTAATCCTAATACTTCTTTAGTATTAGTAATTATGTTAACTGCTTTACTTTCAGCAATTGGTCAAATAGGGGATTTAATTTTTTCGGCTATAAAACGTTATTATGATAAAAAAGATTTTTCTAATTTAATTCCAGGTCATGGGGGTATCTTAGATAGATTTGATAGCCTAATCTTTGTTATTTTAGCATTTGTACTCCTTGTAGGAATAATATAGGAAGAGGTGATTTATACGACAATAATTTTAAACATTCTTTTATTTGTACTTATATTAGGTACAATCGTCTTTGTTCATGAATTTGGCCATTTTACATGGGCTAAATTAACAGGTGTTTATGTTTATGAATTTGCTATCGGTATGGGTCCAAAAATCTTATCTAAAAAAGGCAAAGAAACAGAATATACTTTAAGAGCAATTCCTATTGGTGGCTTTTGTTCTTTAGCAGGTGAAGATGTATCAGATGATGAAACAAATAAAATTCCTGAAGATAGAAGATTACAAGGTAAAAGTCGTTTTCAAAGATTTTTAATTATGTTTTTTGGGGCTGGCAATAATTTTATATCTGCTATTTTAATACTATTTTTTATGGCTTTAATATGGGGTGGAAATACTATGGAACCTAAAATTACAAAGGTTACCAAAGATTATCCAGCTTACTTAGCCGGGTTACGAGAAAATGATTATGTTAAAGAAATTAATGGTAAAAAAATTTCTACGAGTGATGATATATCTCTCTATTTAGTTGTAGCTGATCCTAAAAAAGCAAGTACTTTTGTTATTTTAAGAGATAATAAAGAAATGACTTTTAAGGTAAAACCAAAAGTAGTTAAGAAGAAAAAGAAAACTACTTATGTATATGGTATAGACATGCACCAAAAGAAAACAACTGGTTTTGTTGCCGCTATTACTTACACGATTAAAAAAACTGGTTCTATTTTTAAACAAATGGCTGTAACTGTTGGTTATCTATTTACTGGTGGTATTAAATTAAGTCAGCTTTCGGGACCAGTAGGTATTTATTCGGTAGTAGGTCAGCAAAGTAAGGAAGGTATAGCCAGTATCTTATATTTAGTTGCCTTCTTAAGTATCAATGTTGGTTTTATTAATTTAATACCATTCCCTGCATTTGATGGTGGACATATCTTATTTATTATAATTGAAGCCATTAAAGGTTCACCAGTAAATAATGAATTAGAAGCTAAAATAAATACTATTGGACTTATCTTGTTAATGCTTTTGATGTTATTTGTTACATTTAATGATATCTTGCGATTGTTTTAAGAGAATATTTTGGGGTTGATAAAATGATTTATATTATTATAGTTCTTTCTAGTATTATGGCCTTTTACTTTTTTATAATGGCTTTTATTGGTGAAAAGCGAAGTAAGAAGCAAATAGAAGAAAACGATGAAGAAATAAGTGCTGAACTAGAAGAAAATGAAAACTTAAATAATTCTTATTATGAAATGCCACAGATAGAAAAGGTAAAAGACATTACTTATGGTATTCCACAAGTGTCTGTGGAAAGAGAAGAAAATACCACAGCTCAAATTCCCCAAATTGTGGAAAGTAGAACTATTGTCCAAACTACTCCAATAATAACTGCTAAAAATGAGGAAGTAGAAAATACAATAAATATACCTTCTTTTGTGGAAAAAAATGACGATAAAATTATTAATGATGATGAAGTTATTTAAGAGTTTTAAGCTTTTAAATACTTTTTTTTACAGAAAGTTATATTATGATACTTAAATAGGAGGTTTTAATAATGGTAAACAATGAAAATTTAGATATGATATATAATGCTGTTTTAAATGATAAAGAATTGACAACAAAAGACTTAAGCAGTTTTGGATTTAATTCAAAAGATTTAAATACTTTAATAGAACAAGGCATTTTAATTAGAGTCAAAAGAGGAATATATGCTTTAAGTTCTGTTGATAAATTATTTTACTATGGAAAAAAATTAATTGCTCAAAAAGAATATGATAAAGCTAGTTTATGTTTTTTAAAATGTTTTCAAATAGATCCATCGCATATAGCTACTTGCTTTCAATTGTTTTTAAGATATATTCAGAAAAAAGACTATAAAGAGGCTTTTAAATATTTTCAAATTCTTTATGATAATAATGAGGACGAAACTCTTAATAGTGACAATAATTTTTATTTATACTTATTAAATATGATTACAGAAGTACCAGAAAATTATAGGCAATATGCGAGATATTTGAAATATCAAGATTTAAAAATAAATGAAAATGATAATTTTCTACAAAATAAAATAAGATTATCTTCATATAGACAAAAATTTTTTTCAGCTTTAAAACAATTAAATGATTTAACAAAGCCAAAAGGTAATACTCCTTCTACTGTCTTAATCAAATTCTTACTTAATCAAGCAATTGATGTGCAAATAGAAAATAGAAATAAAATATCAAATTTAATAAAGCAAGAAGAATATGAAAAAGTTGTTGAGTTTTATGAAACTTTATCTAATAAGCATAATTTAAGTATGATAGATGAATATACTTTTATTTTAGTAAAGGAATTATTAGAATTAACTTCTTCTCAAAATATTCCTATTAAGAAAATTTTTAGTACAAATAATCTTTTTGAAGCAATTAGGGGTAAAAATTATGAATTAGCCTTAAACTTAGTAATAGAAAATAATGAAAAAATGAATATTGATAATGAGAACAATTCGATTTATCTCATTCTTAGAAAAATAGTTAATTTGTGTGAAGAGATAAAGGATAAATCTTTAAATAAAGAAGTTCAAGAAGAAGTAGTTGTAAATAAGGAAGAGGATTATCAAGTTGATTTTGTCGATGTTATTAAATATTTATTAAATAATGATATAGATAATTCTATTGAGACATTAAAAAAGTATCTTGCAAGTATCGAGAAAAGTGAATTTGAATTTTTAATTATAAATCTTATAAAAATTAGTTTATTAGAAAAAGACATTGCGTTTACTAAACCAATGACTGTATTGACTTTAATAAATAGTGAAAATTATCATTTTGATATTTCTAAATATATCCAAGAATTCTATATTAAACTATCCCAACAAAAGTATGAAGAAGCAAGAATATACTTAGATATAATTACTAAAGGAAATAAATTACATCAAGATAATATTGCTACTGAGAAATTATTACAAATACTAGAAATATCAGAAAGTAGATTGAAATCTAAAAAGGATAATGAAAAACCAAATTTAGATAATAAAAACAAACAAGATATATCAGTTGAGAAAGCTTTAAAAAAACAAGAAGCAGTAATTGAAGAAAAATCTATTGAAGACAAGATTTATAAACAAAGAAATTCTGAAAAAGAATTTTTAGATAAAAAATACGAAGAATTATTAACAAATAAGGGTATAATATTATTAAAACCTATGAATGATTATAGAATGAAAAATGTTCTACAAATGTTAAATTCTTATAAAGATGTAGAAACTTTTGTAATTGAATATGAAAATAAAAAACAAATAGTACTAAGATATAGGCCAATTATTGATACTCCAGTGAATGCAATAGAGCTTATGCAATTAGGTCAAGAGGCTTATGTAAATAAAAAATATAAACAATGTATAAAAAATTATCTAGAAGTATTAAACTTCTTTGATGAACCGCACTCATATATCTATTCAAGATTAGGACTATCTTATATGAAAATTGGGAATAAATTATTAGCCATTGATTATTTAACAATTGCCTCAGTTTTAGCAAAAAAAGAAGGTAAAAATTATGATTATGAAGACCTAATTTTGCGACTAAAAGAAGAGATTCCTCAAACCGACATTAAACCAAGATTTATAATGACTCAAGAAGATTTTGATTATAGTGATGTTAGTGATTACTATGGGATTGAAAATTTCACAGAAATAAATACTTATATTATAGAATCAGGATTAGATGTAGAAAGTGCTTGTAAAGAATTGGGATTAACTTGTGAAGAAATAGATATAATTAAACTTATTTATGCAAGAGAATTTTATACTAAGGCTAATTATGAGAAAGGTGATTTGTTCCTTAAAGCTTTTGAACAAAGTAAAAATAAAACAGAAAAGACAAAAAAATTATTTGAGGAGATAAGAAAAAATAAAAGATTTTATCAAAATAGAAGTAATATTTCAGATACTCAGTTAGTATTAACATTACTTCCAAAGAAAAAAAAGAATGCTTAGATTTTCACTTTTTTCATTAATAGACTTTTTGTTAGAAATTTAGTACAATTTAAGTAGTAGAGGTGATTTTTTGGTAGTAGGTGTTTTGGTTGAATTATCTAGTAAAAATATAGATAAAATATTTGATTATAAAGTGCCAAAGGAATTAGAAAAAAAAATAAAAATAGGCATTCGTATAATTGTTCCCTTTGGCAGAATGACCCTTCAAGGTTTTGTTTTAGAAATAAAAAATACTACTAGTAAATATGATTTAAAAGAAATCATAGAAGTTAGTGATGAAGATATTATTTTAACTGATGAATTATTAGAATTAGGCCAAAAAATTAGTAAGCTTACTTTATCTACTTTAATAAGTGCTTATCAAACAATGTTACCAAAGGCCCTAAAAGCTAAAAAAGGAAGAGTTATTAATAAAAAATATGATACTTATTATAAGCTAAAAAAGGATATAAGTGCTGAAAAATTAACGGCTAAACAATGGGAAATTGTAAATATTATTTTAGAGAAAAATGAGATTTTACGAAGTGAAGCTTTAAAAATATCAACTTCAGCACTAAATACATTAATAAAAAATGACTTATTAAAGGAAGAAAAAAAAGAACATTATCGACTTACTTATAATGAAAAATTACTTCCTAAAAAAGAACTTACAGATGAGCAAAAGCAAGCTGTTGCATTAGTTAATTTAAAAAAATATGATACTTATTTATTACATGGTGTCACAGGTAGTGGTAAAACAGAAGTTTACATGGAGCTAATTGAAAAAGCTTTAGAAAATGGTAAAAGTAGTATTCTTTTAGTACCAGAGATATCTTTAACACCTCAAATGGTTAGTCGCTTTCAACAACGTTTTGGCAGTAAAATTGCCGCAATTCATTCAGCTTTATCAGATGGAGAAAAATATGATGAATGGCGCCGTATTTCTAGAAATGAAGCTATGATAGTTATTGGTGCTAGAAGTGCGATATTTGCGCCTCTTAAAAATATAGGCGTAATAATAATTGATGAAGAACATAGTGATAGTTATAAACAAAGTGATATGAATCCAAGATATAATGCTAAAGATATCGCTTTCATTAGAGGAAAGACACATAATTGCCCAGTTATTTTAGGAAGTGCAACACCTTCTTTAGAAACTTATGCTCGAGCTTTGAAAGATGTTTATAAATTATTAAGCCTACCTCACAGAGTAAATGGAAAAGAATTACCTTTTGTTAATATAGTTGATATGAATAAGGAAATGAAATCTAGTAAAGGTCATTTTTCAAATGTCTTATTAACAGCAATTAAAAAACGTCTTGAAAAAAAAGAACAAATAATTTTACTTTTAAATAGAAGGGGTTATTCATCCTTTGTATCTTGCAAAAATTGTGGCTTTACTTTTAAATGTCCTAATTGTGATATTACTTTAACTTATCATAAAAGCAGTAATACTTTAAGATGTCATTACTGTGGCTATGGAGAAAAAACTTATGAAATATGTCCAAAATGCGGTGAAAAAGCTTTATCAAACCTAGGTGTCGGAACGCAAAGAATTGAAGAAGAGTTACAAAAATATTTTCAAGATAGTAAAATATTACGAATGGATTATGATACAACAAGTAAAAAAGGTATGCATGAAAAAATGATTAAAGCCTTTAAAAATCATGAATATGATATTTTGTTAGGAACCCAAATTGTCGCTAAGGGATTAGACTTTGAAGATGTTACTTTAGTAGGTGTAATTAATGCGGATACAGGTTTAAATATCCCTGACTTTAGAAGTAGTGAAAATACTTTCTCTTTATTATCACAAGTAGCGGGAAGAAGTGGGAGAAGTAGCAAGGCAGGAGAAGTAATTATTCAAACCTTTAATCCTAAACATTATTCTATTATGTATACAAAAACTCACGATTACATAGGCTTTTATAATGAAGAAATGCAAATTAGAAGAACTTTAAAATATCCACCATACTATTACTTAGTAAATATTAAAGTAAGTGGTAAAGATGAAAAAGAAATATTAAATGAAGCTCTAAAAATAAAAAGAGCCTTACTTCGTAATCTAAAAAATACTATTATTCTTGGTCCTTCTAGTGCTACAATATTTAAATTAAATAATATTTATCGTTATAATCTAATTTTAAAATACAAAAAAGAAGATAATTTACTAGCTGTCTTAGAAAAAATTCAAAATCATTATAAAAGTAAAGTTAAAATAAAAATCGATATTGACATAAATCCTAGCCAAATGATTTAAAATATGATATTCTATATAATATAGTAGGTGAGGGATATGAATAAAGATAACAATGTTAATGAAAAAAATGCTCAAGAATTTGAAACTTTAATGAAAAACGCTCAGACAGATGTCGATAAGTATTATTATGATAGTAAAAATCCTTTCGTTAAAATAGTGCTAATTATTTTAGCGTGTATTATAATTGTGGGTTGTCTTTTACTATTTGTTTTTTAAATAGGCGGTGGCTTTAGTGTTAAATGAAGTACTAGAAAATGAAAGAGTAAAAAAAATTATTAAAATAATAAAGAATGTCTCATATCAAGAAAAAAATGCCGAATCTTTTAATTATAAACTTTTTTCTAATCAAAGTAAGGTTTTATTTATTTTTTACTCTGCTTTATTTAAATACAAAATAATTATTGATGAAGAACAATATTTTCCAGATTTTTTAGAACAAATAGACAAATTACTAAAAAAATTAAATAATATAGATGATTTAACTTTAGGTATTAATAAATTAATATGTCGTTTTACTTGTTTAAAGTTAGGTATTAAGGAATATAAAGCAGAAGAAAATAGGATAGATATACTAAAATATTTTTATGATAAATACGTAATAAATGGCTATTTCTTTCATGGTTTTAGTTCTTGTTACAAAGAAAGCATTGAAAGATATGGGCTTCGCTGTGAAGAATATGTAAATTTTTATGAAGATTTTTCACGTGTTAATGAAATTTTTCATAAATATAATATTTCAAATATTTTAGAAAAAGATTTTACTAAAAAAGAAATATATTTTACAGATGATTTTGTTAAAAGCTGTTCTTATTCTGCTAACTCTCCTGGTTATTTCTATAATTTACTTTATAATAGGGACTATAATTATTTAAAATTAAAAAAAGATATTCTTTCAAATGGAAATTATGATTCAGCTTTTAAAAACTTAAAAAAAATACTAAACTTTCTAGAAGTTACTGAAAATGATAAAAACTTCATTATAGAAGTTTTTAATAAAGAATGGAATTTATTATTCTCTGAGGATAGAAAAATTACTTTGTTAGCAGTAAAAAGAAATTTGTTTTCTGATAAAAATAGCGTTAACATAGATAATCTTATTAATGATGAAAGTATAGATATATATGAAGCTGTTGATAAAATACTATGTGAAAGAAATAGTAAGATAGTATTTAATGATACTTTAAGCACTGATGAATTAGAAATTATTTCTTTAGAAGGCTTATGGCAAGAAGAAAAAGAAGAAGATAAGAACTTAAAGAAGTTAGATATAGCTAATGATTTTCGTAATGTCTATGGCAATGTTTCTTCTTTGATTTTACTAGGTAGTATTTTAATTTCTTTAGGAGTAATAATTTCTCTTATATTATTGATTGGGGGCTAAAATGTGCGAATTGTTTTTATGGGAACGCCTGAGTTTGCTAGTACAATATTAGAAGGATTAATCAAAAATTATGAAGTTGTAGGTGTTGTAAGTCAACCTGATAAAAAAGTTGGAAGACATCAATTAATTGAGCATACTGCTGTTAAAAAAACGGCTTTGGCTCATAATATAAAAGTAATACAGCCTCTTAAAATTAAAGATGATTATAAAGAAGTTCTACAAATGCAGCCTGACTTAATTATAACTTGTGCTTATGGACAAATAATTCCTAAAGAAATTTTAACTTTTCCTAAATATGGTTGTATAAATGTTCATGCTTCCTTATTACCAAAACTAAGAGGTGGAGCTCCTATCCATAAAGCTCTTATCGATGGTTATGAAAAAACTGGCATAACAATAATGTATATGGATGAAAAAATGGACAGTGGTGATATCATAAGTCAAAGAGAAATTCCTATTCTTGATAGTGATAATTTACAAAGTCTATATGATAAATTAAGTCTTTTAGGAACTGCTCTTTTACTTGATACATTACCTAGTATAATGAATGGTACAAACAAAAGAATTAAACAAAATGCTGCGGAAGTAACTTTTGCTTACAATATTAAAAGAGAAGAAGAACATATTGATTTTTCCAAGACAGCAAAAGAAGTCTTTAATTTAATAAGAGGCTTGGCTCCTGTTCCTGGTAGTTATGCGCTTCTAGATAATTTAGAAATCAAAATATATGATAGTAGTATAATAAATGAAACATATAAGGGGAATAATGGTGAAATAGTTTCAATTACCAAAGAAGGTATAATTGTTAAAACTAAAGATAGTGCTATATGTATCAAAGAATTAAAACCATTTTCTAAGAAACGAATGAAGGCAATTGACTATGTAAATGGAATAGGAAAAGATAAATTAATTGGTAAGGTGTTTAAGTAATGATAAAAAAATTTCTTGCAACAATTAAAGAACTAAGAAAAACTCCAAGAGGCAAAGCCCTTTTGTTTTTTGGTGGTTATTTTCTTTTTTTCATATTAATAATGATTGTTTTTAGAATAAGCCCTAAAATGTCAATTAAAAATTATAATTATGATAAGGGTGCTAAAGATGATTATTCTCTTAGTAAAATAGAAGCCAATAATTATAATTATAAATATGGTATTACTGTCGATGATACTAACTACATTATTACTGGAAAAAGAAATAAAGAAAAAGAAGAATTTTCTTTTATGGATAATAATTATTTTCATAATAATGATAATTACTTTACTTTAAATAATGGTATTTGGATAAAATGTGCTAATCCTAATAATTATAATTACTTTACTGATATAACTAATTTAAAAGAATTATTAAATAAATCATTTTTTCTTTCTAAAACGGACTATGAAAGTGGTAAAGTTATATATAATTATTTAATTACTACCAATCAAATAATTAAAAGTATTCATAATTTAGATATAGATATAGCTGACTTAGCTAATGAAATTATCTTAAGTACAGATGAAGAGGGAAATACTAATCAAATAAGACTTAAGTTAGATAGTTATTGTCAGTATGAAAAGATATGTAATAAAAGCTTAGAAATAATTTTAAATTATGATGAATTTGGAAATGTTTCGGAAATAGAAAGTCCAATTTAAGGGGGAAATATGAAAAATATTAATGATTTAACTTTAAAGGAATTAGAAGAATACTTTATAAATAAAGGTTCAAAGAAATTTCATGCTTTACAACTTTTTAATTTTTTATATGAAAAGAAAATTAAAAGTCTTACTGAAGTAACTACTATAAAAAAAGATTTCCTTGATCAAATAGAAAAAGACTTTTCTTTTAATAAAATTAAGTTAATTATTGTTGAAAAAGATAAAGATGTATCAAAATATTTATTTGAACTTCAAGATAAAGAACATATTGAAGCTGTGCTTATGCAACATGATTATGGTTTAAGTGTTTGTGTTTCTAGTCAGGTTGGTTGTAATATGGGGTGTGCTTTTTGTGAATCTGGTCGAAGAAAAAAAGTAAGAAACTTAGAAGTCTATGAAATGGTTCAACAAATATTACTCATTGAAGAAGAAACAAAAACAAGAATAAGTCACGTTGTAGTTATGGGGATAGGAGAACCATTTGATAATTATGAAAATTTAACAAAATTTTTAAGTATTATAAATGAAGCTAAAGGCTTAGCTATTGGTGCAAGGCATATCACTGTTTCAACTTGTGGTATTGTTCCCAAAATATTAGAATTTACTAATTTTCCTCTACAAATTAACTTAGCTATCAGTCTACATGCACCAAATGATGAAATAAGAAATAAACTAATGCCTATAAGTAAAGTTTATCCTTTAAAAGACTTAATAGAGGCTATAAAATTTTACATTGAAAAAACAAATAGAAGAGTAACTTTTGAATATATTTTATTAAAAGATGTTAATGACAGTACCGAATGTGCTTTACAATTAGCTAAATTAGTTAAAGGTATTAATTGCTACATAAATCTTATTCCCTATAATGAAACAAATAATTTAAATTTTATGCGAAGTAATACTGTTCAAATTATGAGATTTTATGATATACTTAAAAAGAATAATGTAAATGTAACAATTAGAAAAGAATTCGGCAGTAAAATAAGTGCTGCGTGTGGACAACTCAGAAGTAAAAAGGAGGAATTATGAAATCTTTTTATTTAACAGATACTGGGATGGTTAGAGATCATAATGAAGACAGTGTTATAATTGTTAATAATAGTGAAGACAATTACTTAATGGCCATTGCTGATGGCATGGGAGGCCATTCTGCTGGTGAAGTTGCTTCAAGTATTGCTATTAGTTATTTAGGAAAACACTTTAAAGAAACTTTTCTTAATATGAGTAAAGTTGATGCTGTTAATTGGATGCGCGATGCTGTATATGAAATAAATAATTTAATTTTTCAACATGAAAAAGATCATCCAGAAAGTAAAGGTATGGGAACAACTTTAGTTATGGCTCTTTTAACAAAGGATTATTTACTTTTTGGTAATGTTGGAGACTCAAGTGGCTTTGTTATGAAAGACGCTAAACTGCATAAAGTTACCTATGACCATACCTTAGTTAATCTCTTAGTAAGTGCTGGAGAACTTACTAAAGAAGAAGCAAATGTTCATCCTAAGAAAAATGTTCTCATGAAAGCCTTAGGAGCTTCAACAGAAGTAGAAGTTGATATTTTTGATTGTGATATGGATATGGATATTACAGAAATACTGCTTGCTAGCGATGGATTAACTAATATGCTTGATAAAGAACAAATTGAAAAAGTTTTATTGGGTGAAGGTACAATTGATGATAAATGTTTGAAATTAATTCAAAAAGCAAATAACAGGGGTGGAACAGACAATATTTCGGTTGCTTATTTGGTACGTAGCGAAGAAGGTGGCAATTGTGATAACTAAGGGACAAGTAATTAATGAACGTTATGAAATAATTCGTTCTATTGGTGAAGGTGGAATGGCAAATGTTTATCTAGGATATGACACTATCTTAGATAGAAATGTTGCTGTTAAAGTTTTAAGAGGTGATTTGTCTAATGATGAAAAATTTGTTAGACGTTTTCAAAGAGAAGCTCTATCTGCTTCATCTTTGGCTCATCCCAATATAGTTGAAGTTTATGATGTTGGAGAAGATGATGGCCTTTATTATATTGTTATGGAATATATAGAAGGCAAGACTTTAAAACAATTATTGAAAAAACGTGGCAGCTTAACTTTGAGTGAAGCAATTGATATTATGCTTCAACTTACAGATGGTATGGCTCATGCTCATGATTCTTATAT
>CANRAX010000021.1 GCA_947628635.1 uncultured Bacilli bacterium
TTTTAGGTAGTTATATTTTACAAAAAGAAAATCAAGAAAAATTATTTTTAAATGCTTGTCGAATTCGAAGAATTATAGTTGATAAAATAAATGAGTTATTTAAAGAATATGATGGTATGATTGCGCCATGTAGTGGTGGAGTAGCACCTACTTTTGATAGTACTAGTGAAAAATTATCGGCTAGATATTTGATTTTAGAAAATAATATGGTTATAGGTAATTTTGGTGGTTTTCCATCTATTAGTATTCCTTTTATGAAAATAAATGATTTACCAGTAGGTTTAAATTTAACGGGTCGTATTAAAGAAGATGGAGAAGTTTTAAATATGGCTTTAAAGATGGAAGAGTTAACAGGAATGAAAGATATTTATGCTAAAGTAGGTGATATTGATGTATAAAGTAGTAATTGGATTAGAAGTACATCTAGAGTTAGAAACAAATTCCAAAAATTTTTCTAGTGCACCTAATAAATTTAGTAATATTCCAAATGATAATGTCGCAACTGTTGATTTAGGACTACCAGGAATATTACCTGTTGTTAACAAGGAAGCTTGTCGAAAAGCTTTGTTGACAGCTATGGCATTACATTGTGAAAATCCCGATGAAGTGCTTTTTGATAGAAAAAATTATTTTTATCCTGATTTACCTAAGGGATATCAAATTACACAAGTTACTAAACCAATGGGAAAAAATGGTTATTTAGATATTTTAGTTGCTGGTAAAGTAAAAAGAGTTTTAATACATCAACTACATTTAGAAGAAGATACAGCTTCACTAGAACATAGGGGAAAATATTCTTTAATTGATTATAATAGGAGTGGCATTCCTTTAATAGAGATAGTTACAGAACCTTGTATAGAAAGTGCTGATGAGGCCGTTAGTTTTTTAGAAGATTTAAGAGATGTTTTCTTATATTTAGGAGTAAGTGAAGCAAAAAGCAATTATGGACAAATGAGATGTGATGTAAATATTTCTTTAATGGAAGAAAACTCTAATGAATTGGGCGTTAAAGTAGAGATGAAAAATATAAATGCTTTTAATAATGTTAGAAATGCAATTGTTTATGAAATAGAAAGACAAAGTAAAATTTTAAGTAGTGGTGGCACTGTTTTACAAGAAACAAGAAGAATTGCTGAAGATGGTAAGACTTATGCTATGAGGGAAAAAGTTGACGCTGTTGATTATAAATATTTTGTGGAGCCAAATATTCCGCCAGTAAAACTAGAAAAAGAGTACTTAGAAGAGTTGAGAAGTTCTTTACCGGAACTTAAATTAGATAGATATTTTAGATATGTAGATGATTTAAAAGTTGGTGAAGAAGACGCTAAAACTTTGGTTAGAACAAGAAAAGTAGCAGATTACTTTGAAGAAGTGTTAAAAAATAGTGCGGATGTTAATTTAACAGTTAATTTTATGATGAGTGCTATTCTAGGTACTTTAAATAAGCTTGAAATTGACATAGATGAATTATTTATTACACCAGAAATGTTAAGTGGGGTTGTGAATTTTGTTCATGAAGGAAAAATTTCTTTGGATCATGGTAAAAAGATTTTATATAAAGCCATAGAGGAGAAAATAGATCCTGTAAAATTAATTGAAAAGGAAAATTTAACCCAAATTAATGATTATGAGGAGTTACTTAAATTAATTAAAAAAGTAATGGATGATAATTTAGAACAAGTAAGACAATATGTAGAAGAAGATAATATGCATGTTATTAATTTCTTTATCGGACAAACTATGAAAGTGTCTAATAGACAAGCAAATCCGAATAAATCATTAGAAATTATAAAAGAAGAACTTGAAAGGAGAAAAAATGAAAGAATATAGAACACATAAATGTGGAAAATTAAGTGAAGAACTTATAGGAAGTGAAGTAAGAGTTGCAGGGTTTATTGAAAATATTCGTGACCATGGAGGCGTAATTTTTGTAGATATTAGGGATGATAGCGGTGTTTTGCAACTAGTTAGCAATGATGATAGTATTTTTGAAGGCATTACTAGAGAATCTAGTGTTACAGTAAAAGGTTTAATTCGCAAAAGAGATGAAGATGATTATAATGAAAGGATTGTTACAGGAACTATTGAACTTTTAGTAGATGAATTTCAAGTATTAGGAAAAGCTTTGAATGTTTTACCATTTGAAGTTATGACTTCAAAAGAAGTTAATGAAGATGTAAGACTTAAATATCGTTATTTAGATTTACGTAATTCCAAAGTAAAAGAAAATATTATTTTTAGATCAAAAATAATTAACTATTTGCGTAATTTAATGATAAATGATGATTTTTTAGAAGTACAAACACCTATACTTACAGCTTCTTCTCCAGAAGGGGCAAGAGATTTTATCGTACCTTCAAGAAAATTTCATGGAAAGTTTTATGCTTTGCCACAAGCACCACAACAATTTAAACAGTTATTAATGTGTGGAGGTTTTGATAAGTATTTTCAGGTCGCACCATGCTTTCGAGATGAAGACGCTAGAAGTGATAGATTATATGGGGAATTTTATCAATTAGATTTAGAAATGTCTTTTGTTACAGAAGATGATGTTTTAGAAGTAGGGGAAAAAATTTTTTATGAGACTTTTAAAGAATTTTCGAAAGGAAAAAAAGTAACTTCCCGACCATTTAAACGCTTAACTTATAAAGAAGCAATGGAAAAGTACGGAACTGATAAACCAGATTTAAGAAATCCATTGGAAATAATTGATGTAACAGAAGTATTTGAAGAGACAACTTTTCGACCTTTTAAAAGTGTTCCAGTTAAAGCTATTGTTGTTGAGGAAATTGCTGATAAATCAAATTCTTGGTTTAATGATTTAGTGGAATATGCTAATACAATTGGAATGCCAGGAATAGGTTATTTTAAAGTAGTAGATGGTAGTTTTGTTGGGCCAATTGATAAGTTCTTAACAGATGATGAAAGAGAAGAGTTAAAAAAAGTTGCCCATTTAAAGGAAAATAGTGTTATCTTCTTTATTGCTGATCGTAATAATGCTTGTAGATATGCTTCTTTAATTAGAGATGAATTAGGTCTTAAACTTGATTTAATTGATAAGAATGAATATGCTTTTTGTATTGTAAAAGATTTTCCAATGTTTGAGTGGGATGAAGAAGAGGAAAGATACATTTTTACTCATAATCCATTTAGTATGCCTCAAGGAGGAATGGAAAGTTTAAATAATAAAAAGGAAGAAGATATTTTAGCTTTTCAGTATGATTTTGTATGCAATGGAGTAGAAATGGCTAGTGGAGCTGTGAGAAATCATGATTTAAATATTATGAAAAAAGTTTTTGAAATTGCTGGCTATGAAGAAGAAGAATTAAAAAGAAGATTTAAAGCCTTATATGAAGCCTTTAAATATGGAGCTCCTCCTCATGCAGGAATGGCTTTAGGTATAGATAGAATGATTATGCTTTTACTTGATGAAGAATCTATTAGAGAAACAATTGCTTTCCCAATGACAGCTGGAGGAACAGATCTTTTAATGGGTTCACCTAGTGAGGTTGATGAAATGCAATTAAGAGAAGATCATATTAAAATTAGATAATTAATATTAATGGATATAAACAAAATAAATTAAAAAATGCTGACTAGGTCAATTATTTATTAAGAAAAAATATCAATTTTGAAATTTGAACTGACTAGCCAATTATATTTGTTGAAAAAAAGTCCTAATAATGATATATTTAAAATAGAGGTGTAGCATATGAATGGGGTATGGCTAACTGGTTCAGCGTTAACAATAAGTTTATTTCTAGTTACTATTTTTCTAATGAAGAAAAAAGTTCGAAATAATGAAACAGTTCTTTATCAATATTTAATTATTTTTAATTTATTATTTTCATGTACTGGTTTTTTTGGCTATCTAGTCGCAAAAGTAATAGGTAATGAATTTATTGTAAGTATTATTCAAAGATTACATTTATGTTTTTTACTTATCCTTTCCTTTTTACTTATTTGTTATAATTTAGCTATTAATAAGATGAGCGATAGAACCAAAAATAATTTATTTAAAGGTTTATTGGGTTATTTAATTATTGAACTAATTTTAGTTTTATTTGTACCTGTTAAGGTCATTAATTATGGTGAATATTTAGATGTAGCTGGTCCTGTTTATAATGTTGCGATAGTAGGAGTAATAATCTTCTTTTTAATTAATACTGTTTTAACTTTAAAATATTTTATTGAGAATAAAAAACAATATAAAAAAGGTGTTCCTTTTATTGTTCTTTTAATTTTATTTATTATTGCTTTTCTTTTTAGAATATGGTATCCAGAAATTATTACAGAAACCTATATCAGTGCTTTTGCTTTTTTGGTAATGTATTTTACTATTGAAAATCCTGATATAAAATTAATTGAACAATTAGAAAAGGCTAAAGCTTCTGCTGATAAAGCTAACAATGCTAAAACGGCTTTTTTATCAAGTATGTCCCATGAAATTAGAACACCACTTAATGCTATTGTAGGATTTAGTGAATGTATTGAACAATCAAACAATCTAGAAGAAGCTAAAGAAAATGCTAAAGATATAGTAAATGCTTCTAATACTTTGTTAGAAATTGTAAATGGTATTTTAGATATTTCTAAAATAGAAGCTGGAAAGTTACAACTGTTTGAAACCACTTATAATGCTAAGGAAACTTTTTTGAGTTTAGCAAAGATGATGAGTCCTAAAATGCAGGAAAAGAACTTGGAATTTTCTTATAATATTGCTCCTGATTTGCCAGAATTTTTATATGGCGATTGTGCTAATTTGAAAAAAGTTATTACTAATTTATTAAGTAATGCTTATAAATATACAACAACTGGCTATGTTCATTATGAAGTAAGCTGTGTTAATTCTGATGATATTTGTAAATTAATAATTTCTGTCGAAGATTCAGGACGAGGAATAAAAAAAGAAAACATTGATAAATTATTTACCAAGTTTGAAAGATTAGAGGAAGATAAAAATACTACAATTGAGGGTACTGGTTTAGGGTTAGCTTTGACTAAACAACTAGTTGAAATGATGAATGGTCGTATTATTGTTCACACTATTTATGGTGAAGGCTCTAAATTTACAGTTGTTATCAACCAGAAAAAAACAACTAAAGAACCTATGCCAATTAGAAAAGATAACTTTGTGGATGTTAACTTCTCTGGTTTAAAAATAATTGTTGTTGATGATAATGAAATGAACTTGAAAGTTGCTAAAAAATTATTAGAAAGATTTTCTATTACAGATATTTTATTTTTAAATAATGGTTTTGATTTGCTTGATAAGATAAATTCTGGTTATGAATGTGATGTTATTTTACTTGATATAATGATGCCTAAAATGGATGGAGTACAAACTTTAGAAAAATTGAAGGAAATTACTGGTTTTAAGACACCTGTTGTAGCTCTTACGGCCAATGCTATTAGTGGCATTAAAGAACAATATTTAAATAGTGGTTTTTCAGATTATTTAGCTAAGCCGATTGAAAAAGATGAATTAGTTAGAGTACTAGGTAATATTTATTCTAAGCATGAAACATCTTTTACAGAGATTTTAAGTAATGAGGAAGAAAATATTGAAAATAAAAATAATGAAGAGGATAAAGATAACACTTTAGAAGAAAAAGAAAATTTAGAGGTTATGTCAACGGTCGAAGAACCACCACAAATTTCAGCTCAAGATTATTTAAAAAGTAAGGGTGTTGATATTAACCATGCTCTTGAACTTTTAGGAGATATGGAAATGTATAATGATACTGTTAAAGATTTTCTTGCGGAAGTTCAAGAAAAATGGCAACGCATTGAAAAATATAAATTGGAAGGTAATATGAAGGACTATGCCATAGATGTTCATTCCCTAAAAAGTGATTGTAAATATTTAGGATTTATGAAATTAGCAGATTTAAGTTATCAACATGAATTAAGTAGTAAAAATAATGATAGTACTTTTGTTAATAATAACTTTGCTCAGTTAGAAGAAGAGTTTAATAAAGTTTTAGCTATTCTTAATGAATACCAAGAAAGATATCTAAAATAAACTTTAAAAATTAGATTAGATAAGTTATAATAGAAGTAGCAATTTTTAGGAGGCAGAAGATGGAAAACGAAATAATGCTTGATGATAAAAATATTATTGTTATGAAGTTATTACATTATTTCATTACAGAAAAAAATTATAATCCAATAATTTTACAAGGTGTAGAAAATGAAATATGGCTTGAAAATTTAGATGAAAATGTAAAAGTAATTAGAATAGTTTCTGAACATATTCATAATGATGAACAATTTAATTTTGATATGTTCAAAACTAAAAGAATAATTAAAAAAATAAAGAAGAAAACTTTAAGTTTTAATATTAATGTATTTAGTATATTTCTAAATATGGGAGAAAATGTTAAAGAAGAAATAAATGCTAATCCTAATCTATTATGTGTAAATACTCCAACAGAAGCAGATTTGAAAAAAAATCCTTTAGTAACGAAGAATTTTCCTGATTTAAATAAGAAAATGACTTATAGTGAAAAGGGAATTGAATTATTTATGAAAATAACGCAAGATATTAATAAGCATAATATGGAAGACGCTAGTAAAATGGAAAAAGTTTTTAAAGGTAAATTTCCTTTTATTACGTATTTATTGATTGCCTTTAATGTAATTATTTTCATTGTTCCACTTCTTTTTGGACAATATAATAATTTAATTTCTATGTTTTGTGTTCATGGACCAAGTATAAGAGCTGGCCAATATTATCGATTACTAACAGGAATGTTTTTACATGGTAATATTTTACATTTGGTACTTAATTGTTATGCTTTGTATGTTATTGGTAGTCAATTAGAAAGTTTTTTAGGTAAAGTTAAATATATAATAATCTATTTATTTTCAGGGATAGTTGGAGCTTTATTTTCAATGACTTTTGGTGGAAGTTATGCTTCAATTGGAGCAAGTGGAGCTATCTTTGGTTTAATGGGTTCATTACTCTACTTTGGTTATCATTATCGAGTTTATTTGGGAAATGTTGTTAAGTCACAAATTATTCCTTTGATACTAATAAATTTATTTTTAGGTTTTATGGTAAGTGGTGTTGATAATTTTGCTCATATTGGAGGCTTAATTGGTGGTGCTTTAATAACAGTAGCCTTAGGTATAAAAGATAAAAGTTCTATGTTTGAAAAAGTAAATGGTTGGATAGTAACTGGTTTATTTTTAATATTCACTTATTACATGGCTTTTGTTTTAGCAGGAAGATAAAAATATATTTTAAATTGTGTTTATGAAAATTAAATGATAGAATAAAAGTAGAAATATTATAGTGAGGTGATTTTTATGCAACCTGATAAAACTAATTTGTTTAGTGTTTTAGAACTTGATACCAAAATAGTTAAGGAAGCTCTTAGTGAGGTTTATGAAGCTTTAGAGGAGAGAGGATATAATCCAACAAATCAGATTGTTGGTTACTTGATTAGTGGTGATCCTGGTTATATATCTAGTTATAAAGATGCTAGAGGAAAAATCCAAGAAGTTGATCGTGCTAAGATAGTAGAAATTCTTTTAACAGAATTTCAAAAAAATAATAAATGAAATATTTGGGTTTAGATTTAGGTAGCAAAACTTTAGGTATTTCTATTAGTGATGACAATGGTATTGTTGCGACTAGTCTAAAAGTTATTAGACATAATGAAGACTATGAAAAGTTAATATTAGAAGTCGAAAAGCTAGTTACTGAAAAAAATATTGATGGAGTAGTTTTGGGACTTCCTAAAAATATGAATAATACGATTGGTCCTAAAGGAAAGCTTAGTTTAAATTTTAAAGAAGAACTTGCTCAAAAGTTAACAATACCTGTTTATTTGCAGGATGAAAGACTAAGTACCGTTAGTGCTCAAAATGTTTTAATAAGTGGTGGAATGTCAAGAAAAAAAAGAAAAACTGTTGTTGATAGTGTTGCAGCAACTATAATATTACAAACGTTTTTAGATAAGGAGAATAAAAAATGAAGAAGAATACTTTTTCTATGTTAGATGAAAATGGTAATGAGGTAATTTATGATGTTTTGTTTACTTTTGAAAGTGATGAAACTAATAAAAATTATATTGTTTATACGGATAATTCAAAAGATGAAGAAGGTAATATCCAAGTTTTTGCTTCAGTTTATAAACCAGAAAATCCAAAAAGCAAACTAGAAGCAATTGAAACTGAGAAGGAATGGAAAGTAATTGAAACAATTTTAAATACATTACAAGAGGAAATTAAGAATAAAACTGATAATGATAATGATGAGCAATAGCTCTTTATTTTTCTGGAGGTAAAAATGGCAGTAAAAAGAAAACCAAAGTTATTACTAATATTGTTGATAATTTTAGCTTTAATAATTTTGATGGTATTAGGAATAATTTTTTATATAAAATTATCTTTAGGGGCAGTTGATAAAAAAGATAAAAGAAGTATTGAAGTAGTTATACCCGCTGGAAGTAGTAGTAATGAGATTGCTAGTATTTTAAAAGAAAAAGACTTGATAAAAAATGAATATATTTTTAAGATTTATCTTAAATTAAAGAAAGCTAATTCTCTTAAAGCAACAACATATCAAATGAATAAAACAATGGATGTAGAGAGTATAGTTTTAATGCTTGAAAAAGGCAATGCTTATAATCCTAATCAAATTAAAATTACTTTTAAAGAGGGTAAAAGAATTACTGATTATATAGATGTTATAGCTAAGGCAACAGGTAAATCTTCTGAAGAAGTATTAAGTGTTTTTAATGATAAAGAAAATTTAAATAATTTTATAAATAAATATTGGTTTTTAACATCTGATATTTTAAATGAAAATATTTATTATCCCTTAGAAGGTTATTTAGCTCCAGAAACTTATTATTTTGATAGCAAAGATGTTGCTATTGTTGATATAATTGATACTTTATTAAAACAAATGGAAATTAATTTAGAAAAATATCGAGCTACAATAGAAAATAATATTTCTTACTATATGACAATGGCTTCAATTGTAGAACTTGAGGGTACTAATACGGAAAATAGAAAAATGATTGTTGGTATTTTTCAAAATAGATTATCTAATGGTATGAATATGGGTAGTGATGTAACAACTTATTATGCTCTTCAAAAAACTATGACGACGGATTTAACAACTGAAGAGTTTGCTACTAGCAATTTGTATAATACTAGGGGACCTGGAATGATAGGTAAAATGCCAATTGGACCTATTTGTAATTTTTCAGTTTCTAGTTTAGAAGCAAGTGTTAATCCAACTAAGAACGATTATTATTTTTTCGTAGCTGATAAAAATGGTAAAGTTTTTTATACTAAAACAAATCAAGAACATGAAGCTGTTATTGCTGATATTAAAGAAAAAGGTGACTGGATATGGTAGACAGTTTTGGAACAATAAAAGCCATGAAAGATTATGCAGATAAAGAAAATGTTCCAATAATGCAAGATGATGGTATAAATTATCTTATTAAATATATAAATAAAAATAATGTTAAAAAGGTATTGGAGATAGGTAGTGCTATTGGCTATTCGGCTATTTTAATGGCTTTAGCTAATGATGAAGTAGAAGTTACAACAATTGAACGAGATGAAAAAAGATATTTGATGGCTGTAAAAAACGTAAAAAAATTAGCTTTAGAAAAAAGAATTCATCTTATATATAATGACGCTATGGATGTTAATTTGAGCGAAAAATATGATTTAATTTTTATTGACGCTGCCAAGGCTCAAAATATTCGTTTTTTTGAAAAATTTGAAAAAAATTTAAATAATGAAGGAACTATTATTACTGATAATTTAAGTTTTCATGGATTGGTTGCTAAAAAGGAAGAAGAAATTCCAAGTCGTAATTTACGGGCTTTAATTAAAAAAATTAAGAATTATATTAGTTTTTTAAAGACAAACAAAAATTTTGAAACAGATTTTTTAGATATTGGTGATGGCTTAGCGGTTAGTAGAAGAAAAAAATAAAAAGAAAAAGAGGGATATTTATGAAATATATCCAAATATTAGAGTGTAGTTCAACTTTAGGCAATTGTTGCAATGATTATGGATTAGTTACTATTATTGATATTACTAGAAAAGTTTTTTCTTTAATTCAATTAGTTGTTCCAATCTTACTTATTGTAATGTTAACAGTTCAACTTGTAAAAATGGTTGTTAATCCGGAAGACAAAAAAAGTACTAAGAGTATTGTAAATAAGGTTATTGCGACTTTTGTTTGTTTTCTTTTACCTGTAATCGCTGATGTGTTAGTTGGATTATTACCGAACAATTTTAAAATTAATGCTTGTTGGGAAAATGCGAAAATTTCTCGTGAGATTTCGGCCAATACTCCACTTGTTTATATTAATGTTACTGATAGAGATCCTTATGCTGTTGTAGGTGAAAGTTCTGGCTATGAACCTGGTAATGAAAAAATCCCTGGTTCTAGTGGCTCTTCTTCTGTATCTGGTTCATCAGCACAAAAATTATTAAATATAGCAATAGGGGAAATTGGAACTCACGAAAGTAATGGTGGTCATACAAAATATGGTTTAGCTGCTTCTTTACCGTGGTGTGCGGCTTTTGTTTCGTGGTGTGCTAATCAAGCGGGTTTTGTTAGTTCTGGTATAATACCTAGTTATACATTGTGTTCTAATGGTGTAGCTTGGTTTCAGCAAAGAGGTCAGCTTCATTTAGAAGGAAGCGGTTATACTCCACAACCAGGTGATATTGTCTTTTTTGGAGCAGGTGGTTCTCAACACACAGGAATAGTGGAAAAAGCCGATGCTAATAATACTTATACGATAGAAGGAAACACCAGCTGTGCTGGCGAGGCGGTTAGTAAATGTGGTGGCTCTGATGGCGTTTCTCGTAAAACAAGGCCTAGACATACTGGTTATATTTATGCCTATGGAACACCAGCTTATTAATTAGTAAAAAAATAAAAATTTATGGAGGAAGCTATGAAAAATATATTAAAAAATAAAAAAGTTTCAATACCTTTAATAGTAATAGGAACATTTTTACTAGTTTCTTTTAATATCTACTTTTTCATAAATAACTCATCTATAAATTCTGATTACAATGATATTAAAGAAAAAAGAGGCTCAATAGTTTATACAAGATATACTAGGACTTATAAAGAAGTTACAACTATTGTACCTTATATTAATTTAAAAAGTTCAATAATTGGTAATCTAAATAAAGAAATAGTTGATATGGCTAATGGCTATTTACAGAATAAGAATAATGTTATTTCATATGATTATAAAATAAGTGGTGATATTTTATCAATCGTTATTCAAATAAATTGTTATGATAGACCTTTACCAGAAGTTTTTTTTAGAACTTATAATATAAATCTAGCTGAACAAAGAATGATTGGAGAAGATGAACTATTGGATTTATATGGAATAGATGAAGAAGATGTTTCAGCTAAAATAAAAGAAAAATTCGAATATTTTTTTAAAGATGAAAGAGACAAAAAAATTTTTGATGAAGAATGTGATTATAATTGTTTTCTTTATATGCGAGGTATAAAAAATTATACAGATAATATAAATTATTTCGTTGATAATTCTAAACTGTATGTTTATAAAGAATTTAATATTTATTCAATTTATAATGAAGAAAAATATTTTAAAAATACGGATTTTAAAATTGAAATAGTTTAAGGAGAAGTTATGTCAAAAACCAAAATGAAAAAAAGAATAGTAATTTTTTCAATAATTTTATTTTTATTAATAGCTATTGTTAGTATTATTATGTACTTCTCTATAAAAGAAGATGATGATTATCATAAAAAATTAATTAATAGTAATTATGACTTTGTTTATACTTATAAAGAAATTAATAGTACTAAGTTTCCAAAACAAATTCCTCATATTAATTTAGATGTTAAAAATATTAATGAAGAAATTGATAATTTTGTTTTAGAGTATATTAATAAAGATGATAATATAATTACTTATAATTATTCTGTTTCTAATAATGCTTTATCTTTAATTATTAGAATTATAAGTTTTGCTGAGAAAAATGCTCCTATTAATCATTTTAAAAGTTTTAATATTAATTTAGATACATTAGAAGAAGTTAGTAATGATGAAGTTCTTCGAGCTTATAATATTAATAGTACTGATGTACAAAACAAAATAGAGGCTCAATTTAAGGATTATTATTATGATTTAGTCTTTGCTGAAAAAATTAATGAACAAGTTTGTAATTTGGAATGCTTTATTGAAAGACGAGGATTTTTTGGATATATGCAAGATACTTATTATTATATTGATAATGGAAAGTTAATTGTTTATAAGCCTTTTATTATAAATTCTAGTGCATGGGAATATGAATATTTTAAAGACACTGATTTTTCTTTTAAAATAGTGGAATAAAATATGATTTTTCTTTTTTTTGTCTTATAATATGTAATAAAAAAGGAGGACCAAATGAAATTATTAGTAGAATTTAGAAGTAAACAGATACCTGATTGTAACTGGGATGGAATTATTCTTCCTTTAGTAAATTATGCTGTTTTAGGAAAATGTTATTATAATTTAGATGAAATAGAAAATATTGCAAAAAAATATAAAGATAGAGAAATCTTTGTAAGCTTAAATAAAAATTTTTTTAATGATGATATTGTAAAGTTAAAAGAAATTTTACAAGAATTAGATAAAATTGGTCTTACGGGTATTTTTTTCTATGATTTGGCCGTTTTACAATTAAAAAATTCACTTAACTTAAAAACTGATTTAGTTTGGAACCAAACCCATATGGTTAATAATTATAGAACTTGTGACTATTATTTTACAAAGGGTGTAAAATATGCTTTGCTTGGTAAAGAAATTACTCTAAGTGAAATAAAAGAAATTATTACTAAGACTTCTGCAAAATGTATGGTTGAAGTTTTAAGTAAACCTAGTGTTGCTTTTTCTAAAAGAAAATTGCTTACTAATTACTATACTGATTTAAAAAAGCCATGTAAAAATGAGCTTACGGTTTTAGAAAAAATTACTAATGAAAAATATCTTGTTAAAGAAGAAAAAGATGGCACGGCTTTTTATAAGGATAAAATAATTAATGGAACAAGTATTATTAAAGATTTGTATGAAGTTAATTGTGATTATATAATAATGCGTGATGATTTAGAAAATGAAGAAGAATTTTATCAATTAATTAATGATACTTATAAATATATAGATGGTAATTGTAATGATGAAGAATATGTTTTAAAGTATAAAAAATTAGGTGATTATACAAATTTTTTCTTTAATAAAACAATTTATAAGGTGAAGAAAAATGGATAAGATAGAGTTATTGGCCCCTGCTGGTGATTTAGAAAGATTAAAGGTAAATTTATTGTATGGTGCAGATAGTGTTTATATTGGTGGTGAAAATTATAGTCTTAGAGCTAATGCAATAAATTTTACTTTAGATGAAATTAAAGAAGGTTGTGAATTTGCACATAAATTGGGGAAAAAAGTTTTTTTAACTTTGAATATTGTTTTTCATAATGAAGATATGGAAGATGTTTTCAATTATATTGATAAGGTTGTTAAATGTAATATAGATGCTTTTATTGTTAGTGATGCTTTTATTATAAGTTATATAAAGAAAAATTATCCGCAAGTTGAAGTTCATTTATCAACACAAAATTCCACAACTAATTATGAAGCAGTTAATTATTTTAAAGAAGAAGGTGTTGATAGAGTAGTTTTAGCTAGAGAAGTAGGCAAAAAAGAAATAGCTGAGATAATAGAGAAAACAGGTATTGATGTTGAAGTTTTTATCCATGGTGCTATGTGTACTTGCTTTAGTGGAAGATGTGCTTTATCAAATTATGTAACAAATCGAGACGCAAATAGAGGTGGTTGTGCGCAAGTTTGTCGTTTTGCTTTTGCTTGCGAGGAAGAAAAGGATTTTACGCTTGCGACCAAAGATTTAAATATGGCTAAATATATAAAAGATTTAATAGAAATAGGTGTTAAAAGCCTTAAAATAGAAGGTAGAATGCGTTCTTTATATTATCTAGCAACTGTAATTGGTTCTTATCGTCGGATAATTGATAGTATTTATGAAGATAATTTAACAACTGAAGAGTTTTCTTTGTTGGAAGAAAGACTTAAGAGAGTAGCGAATAGGGAAACTTCAAGTCATTACTTCTTAAGGGAAGCTGATTGGACTGATCAGTATTATACTGGAAGAGTTGAAGTTTCAAATCAAGATTATTTAGGTTTAGTAACTGGTTATGATGAAGAAAATAAATGTCTTATTCTAATTGAAAGAAATTATTTTAAACCAGGTGATAAGGTAGAAATATTTACTCCTAAGGGCGATAGTTACGATTATGTAGTCGATAAAATTTATGATGAAGATATGAATGAATTAGAAGTGGCACGCCATCCAGAGCAAATTTTAAAATTAAAATTTCCTCTAAAATTAGATAAATATTCTATGCTACGTTTATTATAAATAAAAAATATGTTAAAATATTGATAAGGAGTGATGATATGAAAAAGGTAGTTTTAAAAATTGAGGGTATGAGTTGTGATGGATGTAGAAATAGATTAGAAAAATTTTTAAATAATAAAGATGATATAAAAAAGGCTAAAGTTAGTCTAGATGAAAAATTAGCATACATTGAATGTGATGATGAAACTTCAATTGATACATTAAACGAATATGTTAGTGATTGTGGCTATGAAAGTATGGGAGAAGTAAATGAAAATTAAGTTTACTAGT
>CANRAX010000022.1 GCA_947628635.1 uncultured Bacilli bacterium
AGTGTTTATTCAAAAGACACTATTTCAAGTATCATTTCATATTATGATAACTTGCTTAAGTCTAATCAATTGACAATCTACACAGATGAAGAAATTAATAATAAAGAAACGTTTGAACAAGCTATCAGAAAAGTTACAGGATATTTATATAATTCCGGACTTCAGCTTAATCCAACGACTATTGATTATGAAAAAAAGACGTGTGATTTTGATTTATATGATGGAAGTTCTCCTGAATATACCGTTGTTAAAAAATATGATAATATTGAAATCAACATTGATAAGGATATTGCTTCATATTTTGAAATGTTAAAGGATGATAATTTAGTAATTACTCATGATAGAAGTATGATAACATCATCAGAAGAAAGTTACATAAATTCATATCTTGCTAACTATTCATCATATATTGATGATAAATCTATTTCTTATATTTATGATGATTATTCAAAAACTATTACAATGAGAGAACTCAACAATGGTCTAACAACTAAAGTTGTTGTTAAAAAAATTAATAAAGTAATATTTGACACTGAAGAAAAGCCATATAGTGAAGAATTTAAAAAGTTAACTACTAATGGAACAATAACGATAAAAACAGATTCAAAAATTACAACTGGAATACTAAGCAGCTTTTTAAATGATTATTATAATGGTTATAGTTTTTTAGTAGATGGTGACATTGTTAACAACAAAGTTTATATTAAATTAGTAGAATATAAAGAAGGAAAAAGTACTATAAAAGAAAAACATTTAATTAATTTAGTTCAAGACCCTAATATAAACACTGCTAATTTTAAAAAGCCAAGCTATGAAAAAGCTGTTAGCATTCCAGCTGAACGTCCTACTAAAAATATTAGTGATTACATACAAAACTATTTTAACCATAGATCTCTTCATTATGAAAATGAAAGATATGAAAAAATTAATGATTATAATAATACAGAATTTGCAGTAATAAAATACATAAAAACTGATAAAAATGGTAAATCTCTATATGTAGAATTTCATAAGGTGCCTATTGAATTTACAGGTTATAAAGAAACTACTAGTAGTACTTTTAAGAAAAAGGTTGGCGATGAAGTTTTAGTCAGAGCTGATAAACTTGATTTACAAACTATTAACACTAGTTTAAATTATAATCCCCAAGCTTTAGGTTGTAATGATGATTACTCTTATTGTGATTTAGGACTAGTTGATTATGATACCAATGAAATCGAAATTCATAAAGTTAAAATAACCCTAGATAATACTATTAGTGATAATTTTAAAAAAGCCTTTAATCTTAAAGCTGATAACTCTATTGAAATTTTTATGAGTGAAGACGCTATTCTTGATGACTGGTTAAATTACTATGATTATGATGAATTAACAAATAATTCTTTACAATATAATTGTGATTTTACAAAAGACACTTGCAATCTTACTTTACGCAATTATCATAATAAAGCAGAACAACACACAGTCAAATACAATAAAATTTTCTCTGAAAAAACTCCATCTTATACTCAAAAAGTAAAAAGCAGCGTCGATATTTATCCAGGTGAAACTAATGATTTTTGGGATAAAGTCAGATACTCCAATAAATACTTTCTTAAAAACGACAAAGATACAAGAACTAGAATAAATAATTGTGATGAAAAGACGTCTAAATGTTCAGTTATTACTCTTAACTCTGACAATAATCTAGAAATACATAATTCTACTGTTAATATAAAACCTGGAAAAAGTGAAGATTTCCTAAATGTAATTCCGACTGATACTGTAAAACTTAACTCAATATATAAAGATGATCCAGAATATTTATATAGAGCTTCTTTAGGCTACTTCATGTCTAAAACAAGAACTTGGTCTTATTTATCTGACTATGCTTCAGATAAAGCAAAAGCTGTTTTTGATAACATAGAAACACATACAGTTAATGTTGAATTTGCAAAAGAAAATAAAGAGCATAAGAAAGTAGTAGAACAAATTGCAAGAAAAATAACTGATCAACATATAACAATTGATGACTTAGAATTTGTTAATAATTTTTACTACAATGATGATTTGACTAATCTATTTACTAGTAATTATAATTCTAAATCATTATACGATACGCTTACTAAAATTATAAACAATAAACATGTAAGTTACTTCTTTGTCATGGAAGGTGGCGGAGGAACACCATTCCTTCAATCATTTGCAGGCTCACTTGTTTTGTATTATGATGGTATTGCTTACAGCATTACTAATTCACTTATAGAATTAACATCTCGTAATATAATTTACATACCAGATAATACTGAAAATACCCAAGAAGCATTCATAAAAGCTGCTCAAAAAAGAATTGATGATTATTTTGGTAAAGATTCTGGTATAGTCATAAGTTATAGTAGGAAACAAGCAGAAGATGAATTAACCGAGAATGCTATTTATGAAACTCCTTCTGATGACAATGTTTATCAAATTTCTTATAAGGATAAGACTCAAGAATTAATAATAATAAAAAATTCAAAAAAGATAAAAAAATCAACATTCAGTGCTACTGATGTTAATAATAATGTTAATATTCAATCAACTAATGCAACTTATCCTGCTAATACAGTTGTTTCTTCTGAAAAAATAGAAATAGACAGTGAATATAAAAATGTACTTAAAAAACTTGGTGTAACGGACGCTGAAATAATTGATATTAATCTATACTCACCAACAATTGGTAACATAAAAGATTTCTCTAATGTTGAATTTGATGTAGAAGTACCACTTGAAAATGAAAAGTTAAGAAATAAAAAATTATATGCTTACTATATAGATGATAATGGAAATATAGAAGAACATCCCGTTACCGTTGATGATTTTATTGCCAAATTTAAAACTAATCATTTCAGTACATACATAATTTCTGAAAAAACAAATAATGTTAAAAATGTTATAGATGAATTAAATCCTAATACTAATGATACAATCTTTAGATGGGTATTATTAGAACTATTAAGTATTATAGGTTTCATTTGTAGCATAGTTCATTTAAGAAAAAGAAATTTTGAAAAATAATTAGAAACAGGATAAAATTCCTGTTTTTTATTGTATAATGTTCTAAGAGGTTATCGCTTATGAAGAAAAGAAAATTAAAGTCTTGGGTTATAATAGTTTTTAGTATATTATGTCTTATAGGCATTTTAGTAGCAACTTCCAAGATAATTATGTGGAAATTAGCTACTGAAAAAAATGAAAATATAAAGGAAGAAATAGAAGATAAAATTGAAATTATCCAAGAAAAAGGTCAAGAAGATAAGTTTATAATTGACTTTAAATCTTTAAAAGAGCAAAATCCTGATACAATTGCTTACATCAAAGTAAATAATACTAATATTAATTATATTGTTGTAAAAGGAAAAGACAATAGTTATTACTTAACGCATAATTTTTCTAAAAAGTACAATGTAGCGGGTTGGATCTTTGCTGATTACCATAATAAACTAGAGGATACTGATAAAAATATTGTAATTTATGGGCATGATATCAAAAATGGTTCTATGTTTGGTACTTTAAAAAAAGTTTTAAATAAAGAGTGGTATGAAAATGAAGATAATAGAAATATAATTTTAGTAACAGAAACAAAGACATATTATTATGAAGTTTTCTCAACTTATGCTATTGAACCTGAACTGTATTACATAAATACGGAATTTAATGATAATGAATTTTCCGAGTTTATAAAAAAAATAAAAAAGCGCTCAATATATGATTATGGTACAGAAGTATCTGAAGACGACCAAGTTTTAACATTATCCAGTTGCTTAAATGATGGTACAAGAAGAGTAGTACTTCATGCTAAGTTAGTAAAGACACTTACCACTAATGAAAGCAATTAGTTTAAAAAAATAATTATTCATTGACTTCAAAAACTAAAAAAGCTTGTAAAATAATTGTTCTAAAGTGAAGTAAAAAGCCTTTTTTAGACAAAAAAAGTTAAAAAACTTGTAAATTTACGTAAAATATGTTATACTAAACAGCAATTAAATGGAGGGGAAAATTTATGAATTCAAAAATGAAAAAATTTGCTAAGTTATTATTAGTAATAATGCTTTCTTTGACAACTATTGTACCTACAAATTTAACAGCTAATGCACTTACAAAAGAAATTACTCTTGGTGAATTAGAAGTCTTACCAAGATATATGGCAGGAGCTTTAATCGACGCTAAAAAAACAACATCTGGAGAATATGTTTATTGTATCGATAATACAAAGCCAACTGCTAAAAATACAACTGCAACTCTAGTAGGAGAGGCTAATGCAGGTGTTACAGCTATTTTAAATAATGGTTATCCTTACAAAAGTATCACTGGGGATAAGCAAAAAGATTACTACATTACTCAAGCCGCTATTTGGTGGTATTTAGATAATGTAACTGGTAGCTCTAATTTAGGAACTACATTTAAAACAACTGGTTCTGATCCACAAAATTTAAGACCATATATCAAAAATTTAGTTGCACTTGGTTCAACAGGAGCTTCTTATGAAACAACCTTAACTCTTTCAACTGATGATTCATCTATGGCTCTAGAAAACGGTTACTATATCTCATCTGCTATTAAAGCTCAAGTTTCAAACGTTAATAATTACACCGTATCTTTAAAAAATGCTCCAAGTCAAACAGAAATACTAAATTCTAACGGTGAAATAACTAACAACATCAATGCAAATGATTACTTCAGAATAAGAATTAAAGCTGATAAAGTAACTTCTGTATCTTTAAGTATCACCGTTGTTGCAACAGCTAATAGTGCCATTAAAAAAGCATATGTTTATCAACCAACTAATGGAATGCAAAATGTTGCTTTACTAGAAAATGAAACAAAAAGTTCAAGTTTAACTTTAAATCTTGCTACTTCTAAAGTAACAATTATTAAAGTTGATTCAAAAACAGGGCTACCTTTAGCCGGTGCTAAATTAGTTCTAAAAGACGCCAGTGGTAAACAAATTACTTCTTGGACTTCTACTGTTAATGGACATGTTATTAGAAATTTAAGTGATGGTAATTATACTGTTGAAGAGATTTCTGCTCCTAAAGGTTACAAAGTAAATTCTACACCAATTAAGTTTACCGTTAATAGTAACAATAGAGATCTTAAAGTTAAAATAGCTAACGAAGCAAAATCAGTTGTTGTAAATATTACTAAAGTTGACGCTTCAACTAATAACCCATTAAGTGGAGCTATCTTAGTTGTAAAGGATACTTCTGGTAATGTAGTAGCAAGATTTACAACTGCCGATAATTCTTATACTTTAACAGATTTAGCTTATGGAACTTATACTGTTGAAGAAGAACAAGCCCCAGCTGGTTATAAAACTTCTTCAGAAAAGATAACTTTTACCATAGATGAAGATCATTTATCTCATCAAATAATTTTCAAAAATTATCCAGAAGTACAAGTACCAGATACAAAATCAAGTTCTCTATTATTTAGTTTATTAGGTATTGCCATAATTTCATTAGGAATTAGATTTGTCTATAAAAATGGTCAAAAAGCATAATAAAAAATTAAGAATCTCTCCAAGTTTAGTTGCCTTCATAGGTACTCTAATTATCTTAGTTGGGGGATTCTTTCTTTCTTATAATTACATTCAAGAAAAGAAAGTAATTGCCTTTGATTATATGACAAATGTTTTCTATAATGGTCAAGAATTAGTAAATATTTCAGAAAATGAAGCTACTACCATGAAAGTAGAAAACAATTTGCCAGAAACAATAACTAATGATTATATTGGTTATTTATCAATACCAAAAATAAACTTAAATAAAGGTTTTCTTGATTTAAGATCTAAAGAAAATGATGTTGATAAAAACATTTTAGTCGTTCAAGGTTCTACTTACCCTGATGTTGAAAATGGTAATCTTATTTTAGCAAGTCACTCAGGACCTAGTTGGAATGCTTACTTCAATGACTTATATAAATTAAAAGTCGATGATTTAATATATGTATCTTACAAAAATAAAAAATATACCTACAAAATAAAAAACATTTATAAACAAGAAAAAGTTGGTACTATTGCTATATATCGTAATTACGATAAAACAACACTTACTTTAGTAACTTGCACCAACTTCGATTCTAAAACACAAACAGTTTACATCTCTGAATTAACTAAAATTGAGAGTGAATAAAATAAAATGGGGGGTTGAAGATATGACAAAATTATCATTTTTAGAGAAATTAAAAATATTTTTTAGTATATCTAAAAGTTCAAAATTGTTTCTTGCTATAATAGTTTTTCTTATCTTCTTTGCTTATCTTTTAATAACTACAAATAAGAAAAATCAAAAAACTACTAAAAATTTGTTTATCTTAATTTATACCTTTATCTTCTTATTTATTATAATTGCTTATCATTCATCACTTGGAAAAATGTTTGATTACTTAATGAATAATGTATTTATAGTTTTCTATTTTCCTAACTTAGCTATTTATCTAGTGGCAATTATTGTTATGAATATTATTCTCTTAGTAAGTATCTTTAATTATAAAACAACAAAGTTTATAAAAAATATAAATATAGTTGTCTATTGTCTGTTAAATTACTTATTAGCTTTAATTTTAAATGTCATTACTACTGAAAAATTAGATATTTATACAGTACAATCAGTTTATGGAAATAAAAATGCTTTAGGTTTAATAGAACTATCAAGTACCATTTTCGTTGTATGGATAATTTTTCTAATTATTTATAAAATCTTTCTAGCCTATTTACACAGAAAAAATAAAAAAGTAGTAAAAAAAGTTTTAGTGAAAAGAAAATTTTTACCAGAAAATATTGTTGAAACAACTTTGCCAAGAAGTGTTAAAAAAGTTTCCTCAAAAAATATTTTAGAAAATTCCCTTCTTAAAAATACAAACGAAAATACAAAAGAGCTAGAAAATATGCTTACTTTAAATGATTATAAAATATTGCTTAATATTTTAAATGAAAATAAGAAAAAGACTAATTCAACTACATCTTTAGAAAATAAAATTAACTTAGCTATAAATAAAAAAGATTTTTATGAGGAACCAGAAATAATTGAAACAAAAAATGTTTTGGTAAATAATTATCAAGAACAAACTAAAATAGAAAAAGAAATTCTTGAAAAAAAAGAACAATCTATTTTTGAAGAATTAAAAGAGTTATATAAAATTGATTAAGGGCAAAGCCCTTTTTTTCGTTTAAAAATCAAATTTTTTCTTACTTTACTTTATTTTAATTAATCGGTATAATTAAAAAAGGAAGTAGGTAGTAAAATGGAATTAGACAACTTAAATGATAAACAGAAAGAAGCCGTTTTTTATAATAATGGACCACTTTTAATTATTGCCGGAGCTGGTGCTGGAAAAACAAAAACCCTAACTACAAAGATAGCTTACTTAATAGAAGAAAAAAATGTTCATCCTCTGAATATATTAGCTATTACATTTACTAATAAGGCTGCCAAAGAGATGAAAGACAGACTTTTTGTTTTAGTTGGTGATTTGGCTAAAAAATTACAAGTATCAACTTTTCACAGTTTTGGTTTAAAACTTCTTCGTGAAAATTATGCTCTTTTAGGTTATGAATCTAACTTTGTCATTATGGATAGTGATGATTCCTTAACTGTTGTTAAAAAGATTATTAAAGACGCCGGCTATGATTCGAAAATTTATAATCCTAGAGCTATTAGAAATAAAATTAGTAGTTGTAAAAATGAGATGATGACACCTAGCACCTATGAAAAATTTGCTGTTAGTGATTATGAAAAAGTTGTTTGTGAAATATTTACAAAATATGAACAAAAATTAAAAAGAAATAATTCTGTTGATTTTGATGATTTACTTCTTTTACCTATTGAATTATTTCGTAAAAATCCAGAAGTTTTAGAAAAATATCAAGATCTTTACCGTTACGTATTGATTGATGAATATCAAGATACTAATGAAGCTCAATATATTTTGACTAAAATGATTAGTAAAAAGTATCAAAATATTACTTGTGTTGGTGATGACTCTCAAAGTATTTATAGTTTTCGAGGAGCAAATTATAAAAATATATTAAATTTTGAGAAAGATTATCCTCAAGCCAAAACTATTTTATTGGAACAAAATTATCGTTCCACTAGTACCATTCTTGACGCTGCCAATCAAGTTATTAAAAATAATACCCAAAGAAAAGATAAAAACCTTTGGACAGCCCGTGGAATAGGTGAAAAAATAAAATATTATCGAGCTCAAAGTGAAAAAGATGAAGCCCGTTTTACTGTTGAAAAAATAAATGAATTACACGAAAAAGGTGTTGAATACAAAGATATAGCTGTTTTATATCGAACCAATGCTCAATCACGTGTTTTAGAAGAAGAAATGTTAAAAGATAACTTGCCATATCGAGTTATTGGCAGTTTCTATTTCTATTCTCGTAAAGAAATAAAAGATTTAATTGCTTATCTCCGCCTTATTCATAATCCTAAAGATAATGTTAGTTTACTTCGAGTAATTAATACCCCAAAAAGAGGAATAGGTCTAAAAACAATTGAAAATTTAACACTAAAAGCCGATACTGAAGAAATAAGTTTATTTGAAGCTATTACATCAGGCAAAGAATATGAATTTAAACAACTTATTGAAAGATTAATTGAAGTATCAGCCGAATTAACCTTAACAGAATTAATTGATAAAGTTTTAACTGCCACAGGTTTAAAAGACGAACTTGAAAGTGAAAAAACGCTTGAAGCTGAAGTACGTTTAGAAAACTTAGAAGAATTTAAATCTATTACAAAAACATTTGAAGAAAGAGAAGGATTAATTTCTTTAGAAGATTTTTTACTTGAAATAAGTCTAATTAGTGATGTTGAAGAATATAAAGATGATCCTAACAGAGTAAGTTTAATGACTATTCACTCAGTAAAAGGTCTTGAATTTGATCATGTTTTCGTTGTTGGGCTAGAAGAAGGTATTTTTCCTCATATGAACTCTTTAATGGAAAATGCTGAACTTGAAGAAGAACGTCGCTTATGTTACGTCGCTATCACAAGAGCAAAAGATGACTTATATTTATTAAATGCCAGAAGAAGAACCCTTTTTGGTAAAGAACAAATTAATCCAGTCAGCCGGTTCTTTAATGAAATTTCAAAAGACTTAATTGAAAATATTTCTAAAGAAGAAACAACTAATTCATATAAAGAACCATTGGAAGACTCTAGTGTTCTTCGTAATGAAGACGTTGATTATAATGTTGGAGATTATGTTTATCATGAAACTTTTGGCACTGGTAAAGTTCTTGAAGTAACTGATACTTTAGTAACTGTTGCCTTTAAATATCCTCACAATGTTAAAAAATTAATGAAAAATCATAAGAAATTATCAAAAGTATAAAAAGAAAGGAGTTAATTACTTATGAATAAAGATATTACTTTAGTTATTTTAGCGGCTGGAATGGGAAGCCGATTTGGAGGTCTAAAACAAATAGAACCTATGGGTCCAAATAAAGAATTCATTATTGATTATTCTGTTTATGACGCCATTAAAGCTGGTTTTACTAAAATAGTCTTTTTAATTAAAGAAGAAAACTATGAATTATTTAAATCAACTATTGGTTCTAGAGTTGAGCCTCATATAAAAGTTGAATACTGTTTTCAAAAAAATGATAATATTCCTGAAGGCTATACAATTCCTGAAGAAAGAAAAAAGCCTCTTGGTACAGCTCATGCCATCTCTTGTTGCGAAAAATGTGTTAATGAGCCATTTATGATTATTAATGCTGATGATTTTTATGGTCGCGATGCCTATATGGTTGGAGCTAATTTTTTAAAAAACATTTCTACAACTAAACCTTACCAATATGGTTTAGTAGGCTATTATGTAAAAAATACTATTACTGAAAATGGTTCTGTTAAAAGAGGAGTATGTGAAGTAGAAAATAAAGCACTTACTAAAATTACTGAAAGCTCTATTTCCAAAGAAGATGGTCGCTATATTGCTAGACCTCTAGATGGAACTAATGAATTTACTGTTGAACCAGATACGATTGTTTCAATGAATATGCTTTTATTTACACCAAGTATCTTTTCTTTCATTAAAGAAAAATTTCCAGAGTTTTTAAATTTAAATAAAGATAACTTAGAAAAATGCGAATTTTTAATACCAGATGTTTTATTTTCAGCTATTAAAGAAAAATATGCTACTTGTGATGTTTTACAGACGACTTCTACTTGGTATGGTGTAACATATAAAGAAGATACTGAAGGTGTTAAAAAAGCTTTACAAAATTTAGTTTCCATAGGTGAATATCCTAATAATTTATGGGAAGATTAAATAAGAAGATAATTAAGTTATTTTCTTTTTTTTCAAAGAAAAAAATGCTATACTTTAATTAGATATGAAAAAGGTGAGACTATGAAAGAAAGAATGTATGAACTAATTGAAATATTGAATGAAGCTGATTATAATTATTATACTTTAGATAATCCAACTATCACCGATCAAGAATATGATAAATATATGCGTGAATTAATTGAAATTGAGCAAGAACATCCTGATTGGATTGAAGCAGATTCTCCAACACATAAAGTTGGTGGTAAAATAATTGATAGTTTTCAAAAGGTAAAACATAAAATTCCTATGATGTCCTTAAGTGATGTTTTTTCAGAAAGTGAAGTTCTTGCCTTTGGAAAAAGGATAGAAAAAGAAAACATTCATCCTCAATATGTTTGTGAATTAAAAATAGATGGGTTAAGTGTTTCTCTTCTTTATGAAAAAGGCAAGCTCGTAAGAGCCGCAACTCGAGGTGATGGCGTTACTGGTGAAGATATAACTCATAACGTTAAGACAATAAAAACTGTTCCTTTAAAATTGAAAGAACCAGTTGATATTGAAGTTCGTGGCGAAATATTTATGAATAAAAAAACTCTTGAAGAATTAAATGAAACTCGTAAAAGAAATAATGAACCTCTTCTTCAAAATTGTCGTAATGCCGCTGCTGGTTCGATTCGTCAGCTAGATTCCAAAATAGCTGCTCAAAGAAAATTAGATGTTTTTATGTATCATTTACCTAATCCTTTAGATTATGGACTTAATACTCATGAAGAAGCTCTTAACTACATTAAAAAGTTAGGTTTTAAAACAAATCCCAATAATCGCTTAGTAAATTCTATTGAAGAAGCTTTACAATTTATTGATGAAAAAACCGCGACACGTGATAATTTACCTTATGATATAGATGGTATTGTTATAAAGGTTAACTCTATCAAAGACCAACAGAAATTAGGTTTTACTGCTAAATATCCCAAATGGGCTACGGCTTATAAATTCCCTGCTGTTGAAGTTTTAACCAAATTAAAAGATATAATCTTTACCGTAGGTAGAACAGGACAAATTACTCCAAATGCTGTTTTAGATCCTGTTATAGTAGCTGGTTCAACTATTTCAAGAGCTACTCTTCATAATGAAGATTATGTTAAAGAAAAAGATTTAAAAATAGGTGATATTGTTTCCATTCGCAAGGCTGGTGATGTTATTCCTGAAGTGGTTGAAGTCAAAAAAGATCGTCGTACTGGTAAAGAAAAAGATTTTGAAATGCTTCAAAATTGTCCAATGTGTAACAGTCCTTTAATAAAAAAAGAAAATCAAGTGGATTATTTTTGCCCAAATGCTAACTGTCCTGCTCGAAGTGTTGAGCAACTTATTCATTTTGTTTCTCGCAACGCTATGAATATAGATGGTATGGGTGATAGAATTATGGAAGACTTTTACAACTTTGGCTTTATTAAAAATATAACAGACATTTATCATTTAAAAACACATGAAAAAGATCTTATACGTTTAGAAGGTTATGGTGAAAAATCTGTTACTAATCTTTTAGAAGCTATTGAAAACAGTAAAGCTAATTCCCTAGAACGATTAATTTTTGCCCTAGGAATTCCCCATGTTGGTGAAAAGACAGCTAAAATTTTAGCAAGTAAATTTAAAACTTTAGAAGCATTACAGCAAGCATCTGTTGAGACACTAATTTCTATTTCAGATATTGGTTCTATTATTGCTCAAAGCGTTTATGAGTATTTTCACGATGAAAAAAATTTAAAAATTATTGCTGAATTAAAAGAGTTAGGTTTGAATTTTACTTATTTAGGACAAGATATTCAAGAAGACGAAGACTTTGCTAATAAAACTTTTGTCTTAACGGGCTCATTAGAAATTTATACTAGAGATGAAGCTAAAGAATTAATTGAAAATTTAGGAGGAAAAACTTCAGAATCTGTTTCTAAAAAAACCTCTGTTGTAATTGTTGGCGCTAATCCTGGAAGTAAATATAACAAAGCTAAAGATTTGGGTATTGAAATATGGACAGAAAAAGAATTTAAAGATAAAATAAATAAGTAGTGGAGGTAATAAGATGTTTGTTTTACTAGATTTTTGCCAAAAGAGTAACGTATTAGAAATCATAAGTTTTCTTTTAAAAGCTTTAAATTTAGTTTGCATCGTTGTCCCTATTTTTTTAATTGTTTTACTAACTATAGACTTGATTAAAGGACTTATTTCCGGCTCACAAGAGGAAACTAAAAAAATTTCTGGAACTATTTTCAAAAGAATTATATATTGTGTTTTAGTTTTCTTCGTACCAATGATTGTCAATTTTATTGTTGGTGTTTTAGGTGATTTAGGCGTTGACTATATGGAATGTATCGAAAACGCTACTCCTGAAAAGATAGCTTTTTATAAGGCTCAAGAAGAGGCAAATAAGCCACAAGGCTCTTCTGGTGGTTCTTCAATATCTCCAACAGCTTCATCATCTTCTTCTAAAAAAACCAACACAAAAGAAAAAGATGTTGATTTTAAAATAACCAAAGATAAAATAGTAATAGGACATTATAAAAATACTGTTAATAAATATAAAATAGTTCTTAAAAGCAAAGGCAAAGTTTTAAGTAATAAAAATTATACTTTTACAAGTAATAACCCAGCTATCGCATCAGTAAATTCAAAAGGTGTAGTTTCTGGACATTTTGGAGGTCAAACAACTATAACTGTCACATCCAAAAAAGATAAAACTAATAAAGAAAAAGTTCCTGTTTTAGTTACACATACTTTATACACTCGTGTGACTGTACGAAAAAGAGTCACTGGTGTTAGTGCTAAAACTGGTAAGAAAGTAACACTAAGAGCAGGTACTAAAGGACTTTATAATGGCATTGGACCTAATACTTCACCAAATGGCTATCTTTTAGGTGACACTATAAAAGTTTCCGGTGATTATATAAAAGTTGACCCTAGTTATGTCAAACCATATAAATACTATGCTAGTGCTATTTATTCAAAAGAAGATGTGGAAGAGTTTGTTAACAACTTTGGCTTTGCCAGTCAAACTAAATATTTATTTTGGTCGAATAGTGGAACCGGTCAAGAATATATGTTCAAAGGTAAAGAAGGCAAATGGAAACTTTATAAACAATTTTATATAAATGTTGGTGATGCAGCATTATTATTATATAGTGAATCAGCCCGTACAGGAGTTCATTTTAATATGTTTTTATATGATCATGGAAATTTAAATGATTCTAAAAATATAGTAAATGGCATACCAGTTATCTATAAAAGTTATATAACAGCCCCAACTCATCGTACCAATCCTTGGCATGCTGGTGGTAGTAAGACTCGCCTTCCAGCTTCACATGGTTGTACCAGATTTTTAAACGAAGATATGAGATATTTAGATAGCATTTACAATAAAATTAAAAATAGTTCATTAATTGACTTTTAGAAGGTGATATTTTGAAAAAGAAAATCATAATTTTTGGGTCTTTAATAGTACTAGTAATTTTACTAGTTTACTATTTTATGTATTATAGAACAAATTTTGTTAAGAAAACAATTGAAAAAAATTATAGTCAGTGGAATATGTTAAGGTATCAAAATACAACAGAAAGTGGCGATTATCTAGGATTCTTATATGAACAAAATTATAATATTAACACGCTTCCAAAAAATTATGTCCTTTATTTATTAATTAATTATTATATAACTTATGATAGTGATTTTTTCACTGATTACAATGAAATAAGTGATTCCTTATATCAAAAAGAAGTTACGAAAGAGTTGTTAAATCAAAAATTAAAAGAGATGTTCGGACCCGATTATCCCTCATTTGATATTCAATCAGCTTCTTATAATTGCTCAAAAAGTATTACTAAGAAGGATGATAATACTTTCATAATTCAATCAAAACATCCTGAAGTTTGTGGTGCTTTTGATGACACTAAAGATCAATATCTTACGCATATGAAAAATTATTTTAAAGAAAATGATAGAATCTTAATAAATATAAATGTAGCCTATATGAGTTTAGATAATGAAAGAATTGTTCTTTATAGTAATAAAGATAAAAAAGAAGTGCTTAATTTTGATTATTCTCATGATTGTCTAGATAGTATTAATGAAAGTTGCTATAAAACTTTTCAAAATTATCAAGTTGTTTTACAAAAAGCTAGTGATAACAATTATTATTTTTATAGTATTTCTAAAGCCTAATATTTACAATATATAAAAAGAATGCTATAATGTGAAACGAGGAGTTTATATATGAAAAAGAAAAATAAAAAAGATTTAGAACTAGAACATTTTGAAGAAAATATAGATACGGATATTGCTCATATAAAAGAAGAATTAACAGAAGATTACGT
>CANRAX010000023.1 GCA_947628635.1 uncultured Bacilli bacterium
GAATTTTTTACTGGTACTGTCAATTCTGCAAAATCGCCTGGTTTTCTTAAAGTAACTTTTAAATTTTTAATAGCCATTAAACCGTCATTACTCTCTGTTTCATAACTTATAGTACCATCACCACCAGTATTAGTATAAGTACTGTCACGAGGTATATTAATGTCAATAGTTTCTAAGGCATTCTTAGTTCCTTGAATTTTTAGTTGATTTGATAAAGCTATATAAGCTACGGATAAACTTACAGTTATAATAAGTAAAGCTACTAATATAATTATTTTATATATCCTTGTATTTTCATTTTTATCATCATTTTTTTGCATAAGACTTCCTCCTTATTATTATAGATAAAGTATAGCACAATGTTTTAGTCTTTAAAAGATTTTTTCGAAAAAAAAAGACAAATGAATGTCTTTTCTTAGTCTTAGCTATTTAAACCTTGTTGGAATGCAAATGTCATTGTTGGTAAAGTAACTGTAACAGGTGTTGCAGGAATTTTTGTAGCGTCAGTATCATATTCAACTTTTACTGTAATAGTCTTACTACCTTCTGTCTTAGGTAAATCTAAATCAGAAATTCCTGATGTTCCGCTAGTAATAGTAGTACCATCATAAGTGATTGTATATTTTACAGCTGGTGAACCAGTTCCACCATTTTCACAGACGATTTCCTTATCAGTGGCAGAAGTTCCACCTTCATCTGGAGTAGCTTTACAACTCAATGCTCCAACAGTTCCAGTAATTGAAGCTAAATGAGCGTCGATATCACCTGTATTTTTTACATCAAATGATAAAGTAGCTGAGTCGCCTGGTTTTTTTAATGTAGCTTTTACATCTACTGCGACAATTCCTTCTTGATTGGTTGCTGTACCACTAATACTACCTTCTCCTGTAGAAGCAGTTTGTGTTGGTTGTAATGGTACATCAATATTCCAGTTAGAAGCTACGACATTAGCAGTTCCTTTAATTGATAATTGTTGTGCCAAAGCAGCATAAGCTACTGATAAACATAATACAGCCACACATAATGCTACTGCTGTAATAATTTTAAATGACCTATTTTCTTTATTGTTTTGTTGCATTTTTTTCCTCCTTTATTATGTATTAAGTATAGCATATCAATTTTTTCTTTAAAAGTATTTTTTGCAAATTTTACACTATTTTAAAACTTTTTTTAGACAAAATTGTGTAAAGACGTTGATATTATTAGGAATTAGAAAGAAAAAAATTCAATTTATTTGACAGAATATAACAAAAAAACGAGTTTATTTTCCTTTACCCGTTTGTCTTGTCAAATAATTAGTATTTAATTCATAAAGACGCATTGTTGCTTCCTTTTGTAAAGCTTTTAATTGTTTCGACATTAATTCTAATTCTTTTTGTTTTAAGTATTCTCTATAACGACTTTTAATTTCTACTTTAAATCTTTCTATTTGATTTAAAGCCTCACGAAAACTATCGCCACTATCATCATCACTAATTAATAATTCTGTTAAAATAGTTATAAGACGATTATATTTTTTAATTACTTTCTTATAAATTAAAGGATGAGCTAATTTTTTATTAGATACTATAATATTTACTACCTTACTATCAGCAATCGTTAAACTTTTATTATTTGAAGTCATTCTAAACCCAGTAATATTTTTTAATTCTTCTTTAGCGATGAGACTATTTTTATTTTTTTGTCTTTTTACTACATACATCTTCCAGCACCTACTTTTCTAATAAATCTGGTCGTAATTGTTCTGTCTTTTTAAGACTTTCGTTATGACGATATTCTTCTATCTTCTTATGATCTCCTGATAATAAAACTTCTGGAACTTCCATTCCTCTAAAGATACGGGGCTTTGTATAAGTTGGATAATCTAAAAGATTATCATTAAAAGAATCATCTAAATGGCTTTTCTCATTAATAACACCAGGTAGTAATCTAGTAATCGAATCTACTAATACCATAGCTGGAATTTCGCCACCCGTTAAGACATAATCACCAATACTAATTTCCAAATCAGCAAGAGTTCTAATTCTCTCATCAAAACCTTCATAATGACCACAAATAATAATTAAATGTTTTTCTAAAGAAAGATCATAAGCCATTTTTTGCTTATAAGGAATACCACTAGGTGTAAGTAAAATAACTTTAGAATTTTTCGTTTTTAGTCTTTCAACACAATCAAAAATAGGTTGAGCCATTAAAACCATACCCGCTCCTCCACCATAAGGAGTATCATCAACTTTATGATGAGGATCATCAGTATAATCTCTAAAATTATGAATATTTATAGTTACCTTCTTATCTTCTTTAGCTCTTTTAGTAATAGACTCTTCAAAAACAGTAGAAAACATATTAGGAAAAAGCGTTAAGATATCTATAATCATTATCTCACCTACTTTATTCGTAAATTTCTATAATAAGTTCTTTTTTATCTTTATCAATCTTTATTATTTGAGGAGAATTAAAAGGAATTAAAACTTCTTTATCAAATAAAACCCGTAAAATTTTATTAGTTGGGCTCGCTAAAAAGATTTCCTTTATTATTCCCTTTTTTCCCTTATTTGTCAAGACATTATAAGTAATTAAATCTTCATCTAAAATTTCATTATCTTCAAAGTTTAAATCTTTTTTAGCAAAATAAACATCTTTTTGCATTAAAAATAATACTTCATTAATATTAGCATAATCATTTAAAGTTAGTAATTCATATATCTTATGATGACGATAACTTTTTATTTCATAAGCTAAATTATCAATATATAAGCTATTACCTACTTTAAAAACTTTATTTTTATAAGGAAAATGAGAAAGAACTTTCACTTCTCCCTTAATGCCATGGGTACTAACTATTTTACCTACTTTAATATAATCATTCATTTTTATTCTCCATTTAATTCATATAATAAAATACTTGTCGCTATTGCTACATTGAGACTTTCAACATCCTTATTCATAGGAATATAAATATTTATATCACATAAAGATTGCAATTGTTTATTAAGTCCTTGTCCTTCATTTCCCATTAAAAGAGCATAACTTTTTTTAGAGTCTTTGTTTAAAGATTTTACATTAACCCCATTAATAACATTAGTTCCATATAAAGGAATTTTTTTCTTTCTTATTATTTCAATAGCTTCATTTAAATCCATCTTGACAATATTTAGATAATTATAAATACCTTGAGTTGAACGTAAAACTTTACTATTATATAAATCAACAGTATCTAAGGATAAAACCAATGTGTCAATATTGAATGCCTTGCTACTTCTAATAATAGTTCCTAAATTACCTGGATCTTGAATATTATCTAGAAGCAATATTTTATTACCTATAATTTCTTTAGATTGCTTCTTTATACACAATGCCATAATAGGACTTGGTGTATCTAAAAAAGAAAGTTTTTTCATTATTTCTTCTGTTACATAAGTTGCTTCTAAATTATAGTTATTTGTGTAATTTTCTATTATAATAAGTTCTTTAATAATCTTATTTTTTACTGCTTCTTCAACTAGATGTTCTCCTTCTATTAAATATTCATTATTTAAATCACGATATTTTTTTTGTTTTAATTTTAACCAATATTTTATTTTTGTATTTTCTAAACTTGTTATAGTCATTAAAATCCCTTCATTTCTTCACGATATTTTTTATAATCGGGCATATTTTCTTCAACTAAATGCCAAAAATTACTAGAATGATCAGGATATACTAAGTGTGATAATTCATGTATAATAACATAATCTAGATACTTAGTATCTCTTTTAATTAATTCAAGATTAATAGTAATAATATGAGTTTTAATATTACATACACCCCATCTAGAAGTCATTTTTCTAATTCTTAGGCTTGGAAGAGGAATTTTCTTAGAAAAATTAGTATAATTTTTGGTTAAATGTTCTTGAAAAAGATTTTTAGCTTGTTTTTTATACCAATTATAAATATCAAAATCTTTAGGAAGAAAAACTTTATTTTCAACAAAATCTATATCTTTAGTATCTAGATAAACAATATCATATTTTTTTCCAAGGTAGTAAAAACCAGTATTATTAGCTTTTTTTAATTTTTGTTGATCAATCATCTTAATAATTTTAGAATAATTTTCATTAAGTAACTTTTCAATATAATGAGTTGAAGTAAAAAGATTAGTTGTTACTTTAATAGTTAAGTCTTTAGTAACTCTTATATAAGTATTATGATTACTTCTTTTCTTTTCTATTTCTACATTATAATAGTCTTTTTCAACTTTAAAACGCATTACTACCACCATTATTATTTTAGCAAAGTTTAAAAAAAAAGAAAAGAGACACTTAAGTAGGAAGAAAAACTGGAAAAACATATTTTTAGGTATAAAATTTTATCTTTTTTTACACTATATTAGTAAGGAGGCAATATATGGACGTTAATATTCGAGAACATATTATTAATAATTTTCAAGGAGATAATTATGAGACATTAAAAAAAGCTATTGATGAGTCTGTAAAGAATAATGATGAAATAACTTTACCTGGTTTAGGCGTCTTTTTTGAACTAATTTGGGAAAACGCCGATGTTGAAATGAAAAATAATTTAATAGAAATAATTAGAAAAAGAGTAAATAAAGGATTAGAAAACGAAAAGTAAAAACTAAAAAGCTCATCAGTGAAGATGAACTTTTTTATTATTGAACTATTTCAAAACCACTATAATAGTAAAATAAACCTTTCTTAGTAAAAGTATATTTATACTTAGTTAATTTATCTTTATTATTATTAATAAATTCTTTAGCAGCTTCACTAGCATTATTAATATCATTACCAGTATAATCACCTAAAGGAATATTATCTAAACCTTTATGATATTTGTTATCTTCTAAAATATAGACAAGAGCTGCTGTTATTTCTATTTTATCATTATTTCTAGTTGCTTCTATAATACTATCATAAGGTGAAATTGTTGCTACTCCACCACAACCACCTGGTGCTGAATAGTTAGTACCATTGTATTTAGCGGTACCGCACTCAAAACTTACCTCATCCATATGATGATAGGTATTTTCACCAAATATCAATTCATAATAATATTTCACATCATTTTCTTCCAAGACATACTCTGTACCATTAAAACTAGTTGTTTTATTATAAAAATTAGCCGCTAATTTTGTCTTTTCTAAATCACTCAACTCACTTGCTGAATTTTTTGGAAGATTAAAAGCTTTATTATAACCATAAACATAACTGTATAAAAATTTAATATAAGGATCATTAACATTAATTTCTTCTACGTCATTAGTATTACTATTTTCATTACTATTATCACTAGTATTTTTGATATCTGAATTTAAAGAAGAATTATTACTCTTAAACATAAAAGTATAATAACCCATTCCAACTAAACCAATTATTAATATTAAAATTATAATAATATAAAAAATACTATTATTATTACTACTATTTTTTTCCATATAAGCCAACTCCTTTAATTTATTCAATTGTAACATACATATAAAAGGAAAAGAAAAACTTATACTAAAAAAAATGTCAACAATGTAAAATCTCCTATACTTTTATTTAGGAGATTTTTTAAATATTTATTTATCTCTTAAGACAGCATTATGAGCCTTTTGTACTTTTTCAATAACATTGTTAAAAATAATCATTACTTCTTCTTCTGTTAAAGTTCTAGTTGGAGACATAAAAGTTAATTTATAGGCTAAAGACTTTTTATCAGCACCAATATTTTCTCCTGTATATAAATCAAACAGCTCAATATTAGTTAAAATTTTAGAAGAAGCTTTTTTAATAGTATCCATAATCTCTTTAGAAGTAATATCTTTATTAACTATAAAAGCAACATCTTTTATAATACTAGGATATTTAGATATGTCTTTATATTTCATCTTAGCTGTTTTTATGTTTAGTAATTTATCAAGATTAATTTCTAAGACATAAACATCATCCTTTAAAGTTTTAGGATGAACTTTACCTAAAAAACCAATCTTATTACCATTAACATTTATAGAAGCACTTATACCAGGATGTAATTGTCTTGGAATATGTTCATCTTTTTCAAAAGTATAACGATTTTCATAACCTAAGAAGTCAAGTAACTCTTCAGCAATACCTTTTAAAATATAAAAGTCAACCTTAGTTTTCTTTATATCATAGTAGAACTCACCACTTAAAAGAATACCTAAATGTAAATCTTCTTTATACTTAGTGTCTTCTTTATAAAAACATTTACCTATCTCAAAAATAGAAATATCTGAATTATTGCGAGCTTTATTATAAAGATAAATTTCTTTTAATGAGTGTAATAAGCTATTACGAAGAGCATTTCTATCCTCACTCATTGGATCATTCAAATAAATAGGTTCAAAATCATCAGTAGTAAAATCTTTAACATTATCTTTTGAGATTAAAGTATAACTTACTGTTTCATTTAGACCTAAGTCAGCTAATTTATGCTTAATAGCTCTTTTAGTTTTATTATAAGTACCTAAAGAGATATCTAAAACAGGTAGTTTTCCTTTGATGTTATCCATACCATAAATTCTTCCTACTTCTTCAATTAAGTCTTCTTCAATAGAAATATCTCTTCTTCTAGTTGGAACTTCTACTAATAAAGAAGTAGCTTCTTTACTAACAGTAAAAGCTAATCTTTCTAATATAGAAATAACTTCTTTTTCAGGAATAGTTATACCTAAAACTTTATTTATCTTATCTAAAGAAAGAGAGATTTTTTTACTTTCCTTAGAAATTTTATCATAAACTACTGTACCTTGCATAATTTGGGCATTAGCATATTTTTGTAAAAGAGCACAACTTCTTTCAATAGCCAGATAAGTTCTATTAGGATCAAGACCTTTTTCAAAACGATTGCTGGCTTCACTACGAAGAATTTTCTTAGAAGTTTTTCTAATTTTTATGTTATCAAATATAGCAGATTCAATTATGATATTTTTAGTTGTTAATTCAACTTCTGTTGAAAGACCACCCATAACTCCAGCCAAACCAACTGGAGAAGTTTTATTTGCAATGACAATATCCTCAGGACTTAGAGTTCGTTCAATATTATCAAGCGTAATTAACTTTTCGTTTTCCAAAGCATTACGAACTATTAAAGTATCACCAAGACTATCAGCGTCATAAAAATGAAGAGGTTGACCAGTTTCTAGCATAACATAATTAGATATATCAACAACGTTATTAATAGGTCTTATACCACTAGCAATAAGACGATTTTTAATAAAAGCAGGACTTTCTTTGATAGTAACATTTAAAGCCTTTTTTGCTAGGAAAAGAGGACAGTCAGAAGTAGCAATTTGAATTTTAAATACATCGTTTACATCATCCTTTGTTTCAGTAAAACTTGTATCAATAGATTTTACTTTTTTATTATAAATAGCTCCTAATTCATAGGCCATACCTAAAATACTTAACAAATCACCTCTATTAGAAGTTAGTTCAAAATCAATTACTTCATCATCCAAACCTAGAGCTTTTATAGGATTACTACCAACTTCAACATCATCAGCAAACTCATGAATGCCATCCTTATCTTTAGCTTCTAAAAATTTATTTTCTAAACCTAACTCTGCAAGGGAACAAATCATTCCGTTAGACTCACAACCTCTAATTATACCTTTCTTAATAGTACCTCCTGGTAAAACAGCCCCATCTTTTGCCACTATTACTTTTAAGCCTTCTCTACAATTAGGAGCTCCACAGACAATATTTAATTTCTCAGTACCAATATCGACAACACAAGTATGTAGATGATCACTATCAGGATGATTTGTACAAGACAAAATTTTTCCTACTACTAAGTTAGTACAATCAATTAAAGGATAAGCCAAATCATATTCATTACCAATACTAGTCATATCCTCAGCTATTTTTTTAATAGATAAATCTTTATCTAAGTCAATATAATCATTTACAAAGTTTCTACTTAATTTCATAGGTATCATCCTTTCTAGCAAATTGTTCTATAAAACGAATATCGTTACCATATATAGTTCTGATATCAGGAATGCCATATTTAAACATAGCAAAACGATCTAAACCAGTACCAAAAGCAAAGCCTTGATATTTTTTAGGGTCATAACCACACATTTGTAAAACATTAGGATGTACCATACCAGCTCCTAAAACTTCAATCCAACCAGTTTGTTTGCAAAGGTTACAACCTTTACCTTGACATTTAAAGCAGCTAACGTCAACTTCAACACTTGGTTCAGTAAAAGGAAAGTAGCTAGGACGAAAACGAACTTCCGTTTTTTCACCCAAAATCTTTTTACAAAACAATTCAAGTGTTCCTTTTAAGTCAGCCATTGAAACATTTTCATCAATTACTAATCCTTCTATTTGCATAAATTGATGAGAATGAGTAGCGTCTTCATCACGACGATAAACTTTACCAGGACAAACTATTCGAAGAGGCTTTTTCTCTACATTTTCTTCCATTGCTCGAACTTGAGCTGTCGAAGTTTGACTACGAAGTAAAAAATTTTCAAATTCATCCTTTAAATAAAAAGTATCTTGAGCGTCACGTGCTGGATGACCTTTTGGAATATTCAATTTTTGAAAACAATTTTCATCACTTTCAATTTCAGGTCCTTCATAGACAGTATAACCCATTGAAACAAATAAATCTTCAAACTCTTCCGTAATTAAAGTCATAGGATGTAGAGAACCTCTTTTTATTTTCTTACTAGGTAAAGTGATATCAATAGTTTCACTAGCTAGTTTTTTGTTAAGTTCTTCCTCTTTAAAAGCCTTTAATTTTTCATCATAGCTCGTATTAAATAAATTTCTTATTTCATTAACAGCCATTCCAAAAGATTTTTTCTCTTCATTGGGAATATTTTTTATCTCACTATTTAATTCTGTAATTAAACCTTTTTTGCCAAGATATTTAACTTTTAATTCATTTAAAAAAGTCTCTGTTTTTACATTTTGTAAATCCTCTTGCAATTCTTTTTTTATTTTTTCTAATTTTTCATTACTCATATAAATATCATCTCCTCAATAAAAAAAACTATAAACATAAGGGCGAAATTTTTCGTGGTACCACCTTATTTTATAGTTTTACTATACACTCTATTCTCTTAACGCAAGAATTACGCTTAGTATTAGTAAGAACTCCGAAGACGAATTCATAAACTATTATTGATTATTTTCACCAACCATAATCTCTCTTCAAATAAATCATTTACTACTACTTCTTCATCAATGTCGATAGGTATAATATATCATATTTCTTCTTTAAATTCAAATTTTTAAACAGTTAAAAGTTCGTTTTCTTTTTCTTTTAATTTTTCATCAACTTTTTTATTATATTCATTAACTAAATCTTGAATATCTTTTTCCATTGCTTTTTCGATATCTTCTGGAAGCTCTGCTTTTTTAATATCTTCTAAAGCGTCATGACGTATATTTCTAATTGATACTTTACTTTCTTCACTAATAGCTTTAACTTGCTTAGCTAATTCACGACGACGTTCTTCTGTTAATTCTGGAATAATAATACGAACAGTTTCTCCATCATTACTAGGATTATACCCTAAGTTTGAAGCTAAAATAGCTTTTTCAATAGCACTTAAACAACTTTTATCAAATGGCTTAATTAAAAGTTGTCTTGCTTCAGGAACAGAAATTGTCGCTAATTGTTTCAAAGGAGTCAAACTTCCATAATATTCAACAGTAATTCCATCTAAACTAGAAGGATTAGCACGTCCAGCACGTACAGTACGAAGACGCTTGTCTAAGTTATCAATTGCCTTATCTAATTTATCAGTTGCTTCTAAAATAATCATTTCACTATCCATTTAATCATCTCTTTTCTTAAATTAATTATAATATAAATTTTTATTAAAATAAAGATTAAGCTTCACAAATATATAAAATTATAAGTAAAAAGAGAATTGATAAAACTGTAAATATAACAGCTAGTACAGCAACAATAATACTTAAAATATCTTTTTTAGGTTTAACAATTGTTTTATCTTCTTCTTCAATTAATTTTTTTATATCTTGTCTTAATATTTTAGATTGCTTTTCATCCAAGAAATCATCTGTTAATTTAACTGTTTGCGTTGAAGATACTGGTATTTCGGATGAAGTATCTTCCAACCTTTTTTCTAATTCTATTTCTTCCTTAGGATTTTTGATATCTAATTTATTATCAGCATAAATTTCTCTTAATTCTTTTTCTAGCTCTGTTTCATTAATAATACGTGGTTCCAACTTCGTAGAAGATGTTGCTACTTTTTTCTTTGTAACACTAGAAGTTGCTTTTTTAGTTTGCTTTTTTAAAGAAGTATTTTTCTTTAAAGGTAACTCTTTTTTAGCTTTTATCTTCGTAGTTGTGGAAATTGTTTTTATTTCCTCTTTAGTTTGAGAAGTTTTATTTACCTGACTACTCGCTTTAGTAGCTGTTTTTGGAGGTGTTACCTTCTTAACAGTTTTTTTCGTTTGTGTTTTGCTTTTAGACGTAGATTTTGGCGTTGCTTTTTTAGCCACTTTTTTTGGTGCACTTTTTTGTTTTTTTACAGTATTAGACTTTTTTGTTTCCTCAGTATTAGACCCCTTCATTATTTCACCACCTATTTCGCCATATTATATCAAATTTTATGATGAATTGCAATTAAAATATGCATTTATTCTTAACTTTGTATTTCCTAAATTATAATATCCTAATTAAACTATTTTTGCAATTTATAACAAAAAAAGTAGTATGAAACAATGTCAACATATTACTTTTTTTTAGGCATTTTTAATTTGACTCATTACTTCACTAGCAAAGTCTTCTTGTTTCTTTTCAATTCCTTCACCAACAGCGTATCTTACCATTGAAATAATTTCACCATTATTATTTTTTACATAGTCTTTTACACTTAAAGCTGAATCTTTAATGAATGATTGTTCTTCAAGACAAACTTCTTTATAAAATTTATTTAATCTTCCAACAACCATTTTTTCAGCAATATCAGCACTTTTTCCTTCAGCCATAACTTGCTCTTTAATGATATGACTTTCTCTTTCTACTAAGTCACTAGGAACACCTTCTCTATTTAAGGCCGTTGGGTTCATAGCACATGCTTGCATAGCAACATCTTTAGCTACTTCTGAATTAGCACCTTTTAAAACAACTAAAGTTCCAATCTTGCCACCCATATGTAAATAAGAACCGAAAACTTCATCATCTTCTTTAGTTACTTTTTCAAAACGTCTAAAACTGATTTTTTCACCAATTTTAGCAGTTAAAGCTACTAATTTATCGGTAATAGTTTCACCAGCAATATTGATTTGTAAAGCCTCTTCCATTGTCTTAACATCATTTTCTAAAAGAGTTTTGGCTAAAAAATCAACAAAATTTGTAAATTCGGCATTTTTAGCAACAAAGTCTGTTTCAGAATTTACTTCTAAAATAACAGCATTATTACCATCTATTTTAATTTGACATAACCCCTCAGCAGCGATACGACTTTCTTTCTTAGCAGCTTTAGCAATTCCTTTTTCTCTTAGCCAATCAATAGCTTTTTCCATATCTCCATTAGTCTCTTCTAATGCTTTTTTACAATCAAGCATACCAGCACCAGTTTTTTCTCTTAATTCTTTTACATCACTTGCTTTAAACATATTTATCCCTCCAATTTTATTATTTTAAAATTAAAAGGGTGACTCTTTATCACCCTAAAAGTTATATTACTTAGATAATGCTTCAATAAGTTCAGCTTTTTTCATAGTTGAATAACCTTTAACACCAGCAGTTTTAGCTTTTGACTTTAATTCTGCTAGAGTTAAGTCTTTTAAATTTTCTTCTTGTTTAGCTGGTTTATTTTCTTCTTTTACCTTTTCAACTTTTTTAGGCTCTTCAGTTACTTCCTTTTTAACTTTTTCAGTTTTTACTTCTTCTGTTTTAGGCTCTGCCTTTGCTTCTTCTTTCTTAGTTTCTTCTTTAATTTCCTTTTTTACTTCTTTAAAATCTTTTTTAATTTCTTTATCTTCTTTAGCCTTCTTGTCATTTTTTTCAGCTTTTGCTTTATCATCTTCACTAATGTAGTCAACTATTTCATTACCATTAACTTCAGCAATAGCATTTGTTAATACACCAATTAATAATTTAACTGATCTAACAGCATCATCGTTACCTGGAATAACATAATCAACCATGTCAGGATCACAATTAGTATCAACTATACCAAATACAGGTATTCCTAAAATGCGAGCTTCTTTAATAGCAATTTCTTCCTTACGAGGATCAACGATTACCATAGCTTGTGGCATTTTTTTCATTTCACGTATTCCTCTTAAGTTTTTATTTAATTTTTCATATTCTTTTCTAATTTTAATAACTTCTTTTTTAGGAAGAGCATCAAAAGTACCATCTGTTTCTTGTCTTTCTATTTCTTCCATACGTCTTATTCTTGAACGAATAGTCTTAAAGTTAGTAAGAGTTCCCCCTAACCATCTTTCATTTACAAAATACATATTAGTTCTAACAGCATTTTCTTCAGCGGCTTCTTGAGCTTGTTTTTTAGTTCCAACAAACAAAATCTTTCCACCATTAGCAGCTATTTCCTTTAAGGCTTCATAAGCTTCTTCTAATTTCTTTACTGTTTTTTGTAAATCGATAATATAAATATCATCACGTGTAGTATAGATGTATTCCTTCATTTTAGGGTTCCATCTTCTTTTTTGATGTCCAAAATGAACACCAGCTTCTAATAAATAATTCATAGATACAATAGTCATAATTTTTTCTCCTTCGTTTTTTCTTCTATTAGCTTCGAATACTAATCACCTATTTAGGCACTAGATTAGTAAATTCACTAATATGTTTATTTTTCTAAAGCTGCAATGATTTCAGCTTTTTTTAATCCTGTAACATTAATTTTCTTTTTTGCAGCTATTTCTTTTAACTCAGCTACTGTTAATTTAGTATAATCAGTTGCTTCTTTTTCGCTAGAAGTTTCTTTTTTAGCTACTTTTTGCTCAGTTTTTTTAGCTTCTTTTTTACCATTAATTGTTACTTCACAACCAGCTATTTCAACTGCTTTAGTTATTTTACCAGCTTTTCCATCTTTAGCTACTTTAACAAATTCACTAAACATTTTAGGATCATTAATAGCTATTTCTGATAACATCTTACGGTTAACTTCAACACCAGCCTTAGTTAATCCTTCAATAAATCTTGAATAACTAATATCATTTTGACGACAAGCGGCATTAATTCTTGTTATCCATAACTTTCTAAAATCTCTTTTCTTTTGTTTTCTATCTCTAAAAGCATATTGTCCTGAGTGCATTAATTGTTCTTTTGCTGTTTTATATAATCTATGCTTACTACCAAAATAACCTTTGGCTTGTTTTAATACTTTTTTGTGACGAGCTTTTGTTACTGCTCCATTTTTTACTCTTGCCATGTTAATCCTCCTTCTCTTATATTAGATTAAATTATATTTTTTAATCTATTTTGGTCAGCTTTACTTAAGTTTGAACCTTTTCTATTCTTTCTATTGGCATTAGTTGATTTATAACCAGTGTTGTGACGACTACCTGGTCTTCCAATTTTTAAGTCATTTTTACGTTTGTTTACTACTTTGGCTGTTCCTTTATGTGTTTTAATTTTTGGCATTTTTTAATCCTCCTACTATTTATCTTTTTTTGGTACTAACAACATTGTCATTGTTCGTCCGTCTAGTTTAGGTTTTTGGTCTATATCCGCAATTTCTGCAACTCGAGATGCAAAACGTTCAAGAACCTCCTTACCTAATTCAGTATGGGCCATTTGACGACCTTTAAAACGAATAGTAAGTTTGATTCTATCTCCTTTTTCAAGATATTTTGTTGCATTTCTTAATTTTGTCTCAAAATCCCCTACATCAATAACAGGTGATAAACGATATTCTTTTAACTCAGACATATTTGCCTTTTGTCTTTTAAGGGCTTCCTTTTCTTTCTTTTGTTTTTCGTAACGAAACTTATTATAATCCATAACCTTACAAACAGGTGGATTTGCATTGGGGCTTATAAGAACTAAGTCTAGGGCAGCATAAGTTGCTAAGGTCTTTGCATCCTCAATAGTCTTAACTCCTACTTGCTCACCATTGGGTCCTATTACTAAAACTTCAGGAACCTTAATTTGATCATTAATCAACATGTTATTTCTATCTTTAGCGATACCTAACACCTCCATAAAATAAGAAAAGCGGATATATTTATACCCACTTTAAAAATCAAATTAAGAAAACTATTAAGTTTTTAAATTTGGCTTTTTACCCATTGCTTTTCGCTAATCAGGTGGATATAAATCTCTTTCCTTTTTTCTCGACTAGTAATATTTTATGCATAAACTTGTTAAAAGTCAACATTTTTTTAATTTTTTGTAATCATTTTGTGATAATGTCATGTTAAATCGTTTTTTGAAAATGTCAGTTTATAGTATAATATGTTATGTTTCTATGCAGAGATAGGAGAAATTTTAAATGAAAACGTGGAAACATATAAATTTAGAACAAAGAAAAGTTATTTCATCAGGTATTGCTCATAATGAC
>CANRAX010000024.1 GCA_947628635.1 uncultured Bacilli bacterium
TCTAGAAGTCGTTTATTTGAAGCTATTGAAAGTGCCACAAAATTATCTGAAGGAAAAGTTGTTATTGAAATACTAGGTGATAATAAAAAAGAAATAGTTATGTCAGAAAGTTTCGCTTGCCCTTATTGTGAATTTTCATTACCTGAATTAGAACCACGTCTTTTTAGCTTCAATGCTCCTTATGGTGTTTGCCCTGATTGTAAAGGTTTAGGTGTTAATCTACAAATTGATAGAGAATTACTTATTCCTAATCCTGATCTTTCTATAAAAGAAGGTTGTATAAAAACTTTAACAGACGATGAAGAAGGCATTGATTTTAAAAAATTAAATTGTGTCTGTAAACATTATAAAATTGATTTAAATAAATCTTGGAAAAAGCTAAAACCTAAAGAGCAAGATATTATTTTATATGGTTCTGATGAAATAATTCATTTTCAATATCAATCTAAAAGTGGCAATAAATATAACACAAAAGATTATTATGAAGGTATTATTAATAACCTAGAAAGAAGATATTTAGAAACATCTTCTACTTGGATTAGAGAATGGCTAGAACATTATATGGTTGAACATACTTGTGATACATGTCATGGAGCACGTTTAAATGACAGCGTCTTATCTGTAAAACTAAATGGTAAAAATATTTTTGAAGTAACTGAATTAAGTATTAAAGAACTAATACCCTTTTTTGATAATCTAAAATTATCATCAGAAAAAAAAGAAATAGCTAAATTGCTTTTAAAAGAAATTAAAGATCGTCTAGTTTTTTTGCAAAATGTTGGTTTAGAGTATTTAACATTAAGCCGTCAAGCTGGTACTTTGTCTGGTGGTGAAGCTCAACGTATCAGATTAGCAACTCAAATTGGTTCTAGATTATCAGGCGTTTTATACGTTCTTGATGAACCAAGTATAGGTCTTCATCAAAGAGATAATGAAAAATTAATTAAGTCTCTTCAAGAAATGCGTGACTTAGGAAATACTTTAGTAGTTGTAGAGCATGATACGGATACAATGCTTGCAAGTGATTATTTAGTAGATATTGGACCTGGAGCTGGTGATACTGGTGGCTATGTTGTCGCAACTGGAACGCCACAAGAAGTTATGGCGAACGAAAATAGTATTACAGGTCAATATTTAAGTGGTAAAAAATGTATTGATATTCCAAAAACAAGGAGAAAAGGCACAAAAAAATTTTTAAAAATTAAAGGAGCGAGAGAACATAATCTAAAGAATATTGATGTTTCCATTCCTCTTGGAACTTTAACTTGTATTACTGGTGTTTCTGGCAGTGGTAAAAGTACACTCATAAATGAAATCCTTTGCAAAACTGTATCTAATAAACTTTATAATAGTAAGAATAAACCAGGCAAACATGATAAAATTCTGGGTATTGAAAACATAGATAAATTAGTTGCTATTTCACAAAACCCAATTGGTCGAACTCCACGTTCAAATCCAGCCACTTATACAGGTGTCTTTGATGATATTAGAGCTATCTTTACTACTACCAAAGAAGCTAAAATGTATGGTTTTGAGAAAAATCGTTTTTCATTCAATGTAAAAGGTGGTCGTTGTGAAGCGTGTCGTGGTGATGGTGTCAAAAAAATTGAAATGCATTTCTTACCGGATGTTTATGTTCCTTGTGAAGTTTGTCATGGTACTAGATATAATAGAGAAACTTTAAACATAAGATATAAAGGAAAGAATATTGCTGAAGTTCTTGATATGCGTGTCACTGAAGCTATTAAATTTTTTGAAAATATTCCCAAAATAAAACACAAACTTCAAGTGTTAGAAGATGTTGGTTTAGGCTATATTAAGTTAGGACAAAGTGCTCCAACTTTATCTGGCGGTGAAGCTGAACGTGTAAAATTAGCTAAAGAACTTCAAAAGAAAGCTACTGGTAAAACCCTATTTGTCTTAGATGAACCTACAACCGGTTTACATACTGATGATATTAAACGCTTACTTGCAATTTTACAAAAAATAGTAGATAATAAAGACACAGTAGTAATAATTGAACATAACCTTGATGTTATAAAAGTAGCTGATTATATTATCGACTTAGGCCCAGAAGGCGGGGTAGCTGGTGGTGAAATCGTTGCTACTGGAACACCTGAAGAAGTTTCTAAAGTAGCTAAATCTTATACTGGCCAATTTTTAAAGAAACTATTATAGGAGTATGTGATGCAATTGATTATGAATGAAAAAAATAAGCAAAGATTAATAAATTTAATTGATTGGTTATTATACATGCTAGGTTATACTCTTGTATTTATTCTAGTAACTAGCTTTTTTGATAGTATCTATATTGATAGTAATAACCTTTTCTTTTGGTCTTTCATAATTATTTTAGTAATTTATATTTTAAATAAAACTGTTAAACCAATTTTAGTAACTTTAACTATTCCGATAACAGGCCTAACCCTTGGATTATTTTATCCTTGTATTAATGTTTTTATACTAAAAGTAGCTGATTGGTTATTAGCTTCTCACTTTCAAACAAAAAATTTATATATAATTTTCTTTGTTGCTATACTTCTTTCTATAACTAATTTTATTATGAGTGAATTACTAAAAAAAATTATAAAGAAGGTTAAATTATGGACAAAGTAGCTCTTGATTTAGGTTTTATTCAAATTTATTGGTACTCAATAGCTATTTTTTGTGGCTTTTTAGTAGGTTCTTTTTTTGTTTATCAAGAAGCCAAAAGACAAAAATTAAACGAAGATTTTATAATAAATTTGATTTTTTATAGTATTATTATTGGCTTAATCGGAGCAAGAGTTTATTATGTGCTTTTTAACTTATCGTATTACTTAGCTAATCCTTCCAAAATAATTGCTGTTTGGGAAGGTGGCTTAGCTATTCATGGTGGGCTATGTGCAACTCTTATTTTTATGATTTATTATTGTAAAAAATATCACGTTAACATAAAAAAATTATTAGATATAATTGTAGTTGGCCTAATAATTGGTCAAGCCTTAGGTCGATGGGGTAATTTTTTTAATCAAGAAGCCTACGGTAAAATTACAACGCTTACTCATTTACAAGCTCTTCATATTCCTAAATTTATTATAAATAATATGTTTATCTTAGAAAACTATCGTCAGCCTACTTTTCTATATGAATCGCTTAGTTGTTTTCTTGGTTTTATTATTATGCTTCTAGTCAGAAAATTTTCAAAAAATTTAAAACTTCAAACTTTAACAGGTTTTTACTTAATTTGGTATGGTATAACCCGTTTTATCATTGAATATTTTAGATCAGACTCTTTAATGTTGGGACCTATAAAAATAGCCATGTTAGTTTCCAGTATTTTTGTAATTATAGGTCTTAGTTTGATTATAAGAAATTTTAAAAGTCAAAATGAAAATTATCAAGATACAAGCATTTACTTAAAAAGCAAAGATTAGGAGGTTGCTTATGTATAAGAAAGTTGTTGTTTTAGGTGGAGGAACAGGTATATCATATCTTTTAAAAGGCTTAAAAGATTTTCCTGTTGATATAACTGCTGTTATAACAGTTTCAGACAATGGACGTTCCACTGGAAAATTACGTGAAGAGTTTCACACTCCTGCTGTGGGAGATATAAGAAAGGTTATTACAAATTTATCGCAAATAGACGAACCAATTAAAGAGATGATGTCATATCGCTTTAATACTTCAAGTGATTTAGATGGTCATGCTGTTGGTAATTTAATTTTAACGGCTATGTTAGATATAACTGGTTCTTTAAAAGAATCTATTAAAAGTTTAAGTAAACTACTTGATGTAAGACACACCGTTTTACCAATATCAGAAGATTCTAACCTAACTCTTATGGGACTTGATATGTCTGGCAATATTATCGAAGGTGAAGAACAAATTACTTCCTCTAATCGTCAATTTGAAAAAATTTATTATAAAAAAGAACCTAAAGTTTTAAAGGAAGTTTTAAAAGCCTTAGAAGAAGCTGATTTAATTATTTTTAGTATGGGTAGCTTATACACAAGTATATTACCTAATATTATTTGTAAAGAAGTAAAAGAAGTTCTTGATCGCATAAATACTCCGATAATGTATATTTGTAATGCTGTAACACAACCAGGTGAAACTGATAATTTTACTGTAAGTGACCATATAAAACTTATTAATCGTTACCTATCTAATAAAAAAATTGATGTAGTTATTGCTTCCAATTCAAAAATAGATAGTTCTATCGCCGAAAAATATGAAACAAAAGAACAAAAAGATCCCGTTATCATTGATTATGATGAATTAGAAAAAATGAATGTTGAATTAATTGAAGACGACTTATTAATTGTTGAAGATAATCGCATAAGACACGACTCCCTTCGTCTATCTTCCTTAGTCTTCTCTTATTTAATGAGGAAAGAATGTCCTACACAACTTCAATAAAAGAAGAAATTTCGCAAATAAAAACAACCAAATCTGAAAGTATTGCTGAGCTATCAGGCTTTATACGAAACAATGCCAACTATTATAACGGGACGCTTACTTTAACTTCAGAAAATAAAATTACAATTAATCGGATTAAAACTTTTTTTAAATATTTATATCAACTAAATGTTCAAGAAAAAGTAATAGATAATCTAAATTTTAGTAAAAAAGAGTTGTTTTGTTTAACATTAGACAATATTGATAGTTTCATTTTAAAGGATTTAGGTTATCTAGATGAAAAAAATAAGTTTCTAGTTTCTCCTCCTAACTATATTGTTGGTGCAAATGAAGAAATAAGAGCCTATCTACGTGGTGTCTTCTTATGTGTAGGAAGCATTAATGATCCAAAGACTTCAAGATATCATATGGAATTATTAATAAATACTCCCGAAGAAGCAGTTTTTATTCAGAAACTTCTTAACATTTTTGCTTTAAACGCCAAAATATTAAATCGTGATAAAGGATACATGATTTATATAAAGGAAGCTGAAAAGATAAGTGATTATTTGAAAATATTAGGTGCTTCTAAAGCTGTTTTATATTTTGAAAATGTAAGAATTTATCGAGAACAAAAAAATAATACTAATCGTCTTAATAATTGTGAACAAGCTAATATGGATCGTATTATTCAAACAGCTACAAAACAATTAGAACAAATTGAAATAATTGAAAAACAAGAAAGTCTAGATTTATTAGATGATAAAACAAAAGAAACATTAGAATATCGTAAAAAATATCCTGAAGCCTCTTTAACAGAATTAGCCGAAATCATTTCCTTAGAAACAGGCAAAAAAATAACGAAGTCGGGCTTAAATCATCGTTTAAGAAAAATAAAAGACTTAGCTGAAGCTCTTGAAAAAATAGTTAATTAAAAACAAAAAATAACTAGCCAAGTTATAGCTAATTTGCTACCGTGGCTAGTTTTTTATTTCTTAATTATTTTATCGACAAGTCCATATTTTACAGCTTCTTCAGCATTTAAATAATTATCTCTTTCCGTATCAGCTTCTATTTTTTCTAAAGTTTGTTTAGTGTTTTTAGCAAGTATTTTATTAAGCCTTTTTTTCAAATTATTTATTCTTTCTGAAGCTATTGTAATATCTGTTGCTTGTCCTTGGGCACCACCTAACGGTTGATGGATCATAACATCCGCATTAGGCAAAATATATCTTTTCCCTTTTGTGCCACTAGAAAGAAGAAAAGCCCCCATACTAGCCGCAATACCCATACAAATTGTTGAAATATCGCTTTTAACAAAATTCATAGTATCATAAATAGCCAAACCAGCTGAAACAGAACCACCTGGGGAATTTATATACATAGAAATATCATCTGAGCTTAAAGAATCTAAATATAAAAGTTCAGCTATTACACTATTTGCTAAATTATCATCAATTTCGCCACTAATAAAAATAATTCTTTCTTTTAAAAGTCTCGAATAAATATCATAACTGCGTTCGCCATTTAATTCTTTATCCACAACAACAGGAACTAAGTTCATAACTATCACCTATTCATAGTATAATGTAAATAGCTAAAAATATTCCTACAAGAATATGACAAATTATGTTATAATCAAGTTATAGTAAAGGGGAATGACTATGATTGAGCTAGTAGAAGTAAACATTAATAATAAGAAATATAAATATAATAAAGATACAACTTTACAAGAAATAGCAAAGGAATTTCAATCTAATTTTTCTTATCCAATACTTTTAGCCAAAATAAATAATACAATTAAGGAATTAACATCTCCAATAAAAAAAGATGCAACCATTGAATTTTTAGATTTAACTGATCGTGAAGGAAATCGTTGCCATATTAATTGTTTAACATATATCATGCTTTATGCTGTTAAAAAATTATATGGACCATCTGCTGATATTCGTGTAAGACATTCACTTGATAAAGGACTTTATATAGAAACAACATTTAAACTTACAGAAAACAAAGTAGAGCTTATAAAAGATATGATGAAATCAATTATTAAAGCTGACATGCCTATTTCCAAAGTAACAATAGAGCGTCTTGAAGCAATCAAATATTTTGAAAGTACTAATGATTTTGCCAAGGCTGGAGTTATGAATTATAATACTGATAATTATATTACTTTATATCGTCTAGGTAATCTTTACAATTACTTTTATAGTCCTATGCCAACATCAACGGAATTGGTAAAAGATTTTGACTTAACTTATATTAAAGATAATGGCTTAATATTAAGATTTCCTACCGTTTACATAACTGATAAAATAAAAAAATATGAACATCATCCTAATATGTTTGAAGTCTTTAAAGAATGTCGTAAATGGGCAAAAATTATTCATATTGAAAATTCCGTTGATTTAAATAAAGTTGTTTCTCTCGGTAGAATTAATGATTTAATAAAAATTGATGAAACGCTCCAAAGTAATCGTCTTTTAGAAGTTGCTAAAACAATTAATCAAAAAAGAGATACCATAAAAATAGTTTTATTAGCTGGTCCATCTTCTTCCGGAAAGACGACTACTTCTAAAAAATTATGCTTGCTTTTAAAAAGTTTTGGTTTGAACCCAAAAGTAATATCTATGGATGATTATTTTGTTGAAAGAACGCAAACTCCTAAGGATAAAAATGGTAATTACGATTATGAATGCTTAGAAGCTCTTGATTTAAAACTATTTGATAAGCAAATTGGTTCATTATTAAGAGGTGAAGAAATAATTGCTCCTACCTACAATTTTACTTTAGGTAAAAAAGAATTTAAAAATAGAATGCATCTCAATGAAGAAGATATTATTGTCATTGAGGGTATTCATGCTTTGGATACTAAAATATTGACTAATATTTCTAAAGAACATAAATTTAAAATTTATATTTCGCCTTTAACTGAATTAAACATAGATAATCATAATCGTATTTCTACGACTGACAATCGTCTTTTGCGAAGAATTATTCGTGATAGTAGAACTAGAAATTATAGTGTTGAACAAACATTAGCTCAATGGCCAAGTGTTCGAAAAGGTGAAGAAGAATATATATTTCCTTATCAAGATGAAGCTGATATAGTTATTAATTCAGCTACTATTTATGAAATAGGTGTATTAAAAACTTATGTTGAGCCACTTTTATTTTCTGTACCAACAACATCACCTTTTTATGAGGAAGCCATGCGATTACTAAGATTTTTAAGATTATTTTTACCTATACCGGCTGACACTATTCCTCAGGACGCTATTATTAGAGAATTTATCGGAAATAGTTACTTTAATGATTAAGGTAAAAATTAATGGGAAGGATAAATTTATGAATGATACTAATTTAACTAAGGAAAAGAAAACGCCTAATTTTCTTATTCCTTTCATAGTCTGTTTAACTTTACTTGCTTTTTCTTTACTATATATTGGAATTGATAAACTGTACTTATCAAAATCAAAAACTTCTCCTAACCAAGAAAATGAAACTACCAATAAAGATAGTATAGACGCCACTGAAGATAGTGAACCATTTGTCCCTCAAATAACAAATCCAAAATGCACTGGAATTTATACCGGAACATATGCTGAAAATAGTATTATTAATTATAATTTAAATAGTGATAGTACTTTTACTGCAAGTTATAATGGAACATCAGGAACTTTTGGAATGTTTGTTATCAATGATAATACAATAAGTTTTATTGGCTTAAAAGATACACCTGGTCAAAGAGAACAAGATCCATTATATGAAACTCAAGATTTTGTTATAGCTGATGATTGCTCATCTATTTTATATAAAAACGGTGATTTAATTGTTCAACTAGATAAAAACGAAATCACAAATGAAAAAACAAATTAATTAAAAAGATGAGTATAAATTGTGAACTCATTTTTTTTAATAACAAAATACAAAATTTTAAATTTAATCCACAATTTTTGTTGAAAAAAATTTTTAAAACAATCTTATCCACAAAAACTTGTGGATATTTTCTTTACAACTAACCTGCCAAATAGTGTTAAATTTAAAGTGTATATATTGAAAGAAAAAAATTAAAACTATATAATAAAGATATAAATAAGGAGGATAAAATATGATAAAAGTTGCTATAAATGGATTTGGAAGAATAGGTCGTCTAGCTTTTCGTTTAATGGAAGAAGATCCTGATTTTGAAGTAGTCGCAATTAATGACTTAACTGACGCTGAACAATTAGCATATTTATTAAAATATGATACTAATCATCGTAATTATCGTCTTGACGAAATATCTAATACTGAGGACTCTATTGTAGTAGGAGATAAAAAAATAAGAGTATATGCTGAAAAAGATCCCGCTTTACTACCTTGGAAAGACTTAGATGTAGATGTTGTATTAGAATGTACTGGACTTTTTACTTCCGAAGAAAAAGCTATGGCTCATATTAATGCTGGAGCTAAAAAAGTAATTATTTCTGCTCCAGCTAAAGGAGATGTTAAAACAATTGTCTATAATGTCAATAATCAAATTTTAACTGGTGAAGAAAAAATTATATCTGCTGCTAGTTGCACAACTAATTGTCTAGCTCCTGTTGTTGATATTTTAGATAAAACATTTGGTATAAAGAAAGGTTATATGACAACCGTCCATGCTTACACAAACGACCAAGCTACTTTAGATATAGCTCACAAAAAAGGAATAAAAGCCCGTCGTGGTAGAGCTTGTGCTGCCAATATAGTTCCAGCTTCAACTGGTGCAGCTTCAGCAATTGGAAAAGTTTGTCCAAATCTAGAAGGAAAATTAGAAGGCACTGCTATGCGTGTTCCTGTTCCAACTGGTTCTGTCATTGACTTAGTTCTTGAATTAGGAAAAAATGTTACCGTCGATGAAATAAATAACGTGTTAAAACAAAATCAAAATGAAACATTACAATATACACTAGATCCAATTGTTTCTAGCGATGTTATTGGTAGACGTTGTGGAGCTTTAGTTGATGGGTTATCTACTTCTGTTCTTGATGTTGATAATTCTCAATTAGTAAAAGTAATTGCTTGGTACGATAACGAAATGAGTTATACCGCTCAAATGATTAGAACAGTCAAGTATTTAATGACAAAATAATAAAAAGGAGCATTTTCCTTTTTTTTTCTCTTCTAAAACGTGTTATAATTTAATAGAAAGGATATAATTAGTTAATAATTATAAAAAGCTAACTATATTATAAAGGTGAATTATTGTGAAGAAAATAACTGATTTAGATATTACTAATAAGAAAGTTCTAATAAGATGTGATTTTAATGTTCCTATAAAGGATGGCAAAATAATCGATGATACCCGTATTATATCAGCACTAGAAACAATTAATTATTGTTTAGAAAAACAAGCTAAAGTAATTTTGTTTTCTCATTTAGGTCGCATAAAAGAAGAAGCTGATTTAGCTAAAAATAGTCTAGAAATTGTTGCTAAAAGATTAAGTGAATTATTAAATAAAAAAGTCATTTTTATTCCTGAAACAAGAGGTGAAAAACTAGAAGCAACAATTAAAAATATGCAAAATGGAGACGTTATTCTTGTTCAAAATACTCGATATGAAGATTTAAATGGTAAAAAAGAAAGCTCAAACGATGAAGAATTAGGAAAATATTGGGCCTCTTTGGGTGATATTTTTATAAATGACGCTTTCGGGACTATACATAGAGCTCACGCTTCAAATGTTGGCATTGCAACTCACATGAAAGGAAAATGTGCCTTTGGTTTTTTAATTGAAAAAGAACTAAACGCTTTAAGTGTACTTGCTAATCCTGATCACCCATTCATTGTTATACTAGGTGGAGCAAAAGTTGCTGATAAAATCGGCGTTATTGAAAATTTAGTTAAAAAAGCTGACAAAATTTTAATTGGTGGTGGTATGGCCTTTACTTTCTTAAAAGCTCAAGGCATAGAAGTAGGAAAGTCTTTAATCGATGATGAAAATATTTCATTCTGTAAAAAAGTATTAAATGATTATCCAACAAAAATTATTTTACCTATTGATACTGCTGTTACAACTGAATTCTCAAACAATGAAGAACTAAAGATAAAAGAAATAAACAATCTAGATACTAATGAAATGGGTCTAGATATTGGTCCTAAAACAGTTTTACTCTTTGAAAGCTATTTAAAAAATGCCAAAACAGTTATTTGGAATGGTCCTCTAGGCGTATATGAATTTGATAAATATAAACAAAGTACCAATAATATCTTACAGTATCTTGTCGATAACAATATCAAGGCTATATTAGGTGGTGGTGATATAGTTGCCAGTGCCACAAATGCTCATTTAAAAGATAAAATTTATCATGCTTCAACTGGTGGAGGAGCTACTTTAGAATATTTGGAAGGAAAGATATTACCTGGAATAGAAGCAATTAAATAGGGGTGAGGATATGCGAAATAACTTTTGCATTATTAATCCATTTAGCGAAACAGATTTAACATTATTAAAAGAATTTGCAAAAAATAATAATCTTAACACTAAAATTATTTCTTTTTATAATTTTATAAAAGAGAGCAAAACTGAGGAAGAATATCAAAAGGAAATACAAGAACAAAATAATATTATTCAAAGTCTTTATATAAAAGATGGTTCTTTCATTAAAGACTGTTGCTTTTTAGAAGGACAAAGAGATATAAAAAAGTGTACAATAACTTTTTCACCTCTTTTGAAACAACAAAAATCACGTATTCTACTTCAAATCGCAACCGATTATGCTCTAAACACTTTAAATATGGAAGAAGTTTTTATAGCTTTAGATAAAAAAGATACTTCCTTACTTAAAATTTTAAAAGATAATAATTATGAAAACTTGGGCGATATAAATGGAATGCCAACTTATTTAAAAGAAAAAAGCATTCTCTAAAAGAAGGTGAAATTATGCGTATAGGAATTTTTACAGAAACTTATACACCTTATATTAGTGGTTTAGTAACCAGTGAATTAATGCTTAAAAAGGGTCTAGAAAAATTAGGACATGAAGTATATGTAGTTACAGCCAACTTGGAAAGTTTTAAATATGAATACGATGAAAAAGAAAAAGTTTTACGAATACCAGGCATAAAAACAGGTATTTATGACTCACGATTAACAAGTGTTTATCCTATTCAAGCTGTAAAAAAGATTAAATCTTGGAAGTTAGATGTCATCCATTCACAAACAGAATTTGCTATTGGTACCTTTGCTCGTATAATTGCTAAACAATATAATATACCTCTAGTTCACACTTATCACACTATGTATGAAGACTACATTTATTACATAACAAAAGGATATTTTAAAAAATCAAGCAAAAAACTTGTTGAATATTTTACTAAATTTTATTGTGAAACAACAGCCACAGAACTTATAGTACCAACTACTAAAACTTATAGGCTCTTTAAGGATAAATATGATTTCAAAAAAAATATTAATATAATTCCAACTGGTATTGAAGTAGAACGTTTTTTTAAAGAAAACTTAAATCAAAAAGACATAAATAATTTAAGAAAACATTTAAATTTATCCAAAAAGGATTTTGTTTTGCTTTTTGTTGGTCGCCTTGCGGAAGAAAAGAATGTTGAGTTTCTAATTCAAGCCGAAAAAATCTTAAAAGAAAAAAACAAAAATATTAAACTCTTAATAGTAGGTGATGGACCTGATAGAGAAAAATATGAACAATTTTCAAATTCTTTAGGTCTACAAAAAAATTGTCTATTTGTTGGAAAAGCTAAATGGGATGAAATACCTTATTATTACCATGTTGCCAATGTTTTTGTTACAGCTTCAATTACTGAAACACAAGGTCTTACAGTTATTGAAGCTATGGCTTCGAATTTAACGCCTGTTTGTATAGAAGATCTTGCATTTCATAGTATGGTAACTGATGGCTTAAATGGTCTTTTCTTCCATAATCAAAAAGAATTCATCGAATGTATTTTAAGATTAACCACAGAAAAAGGCCTTTTGCAAAAATTAAATAATCAAGCTCGTATAGCTTCAACTCAATATAATGCTGAATTTTATTCTCAAAAAGTATTAGAAGTCTATAAAAGGGCTATCGCTACTAAAAAAGCAGAAAATCGATTTGGACTTTTTTCCAAAATAGCTAAAAAATTTCATGGAGGTAATTAATGTTAACTATTTTAAATAATAAATGTAATTTAACTAAAGAAGAGTTTTTGTCCTATCAAAAAGAATTAGAAAATTTTAAGGGAAAAGATATTATTCTTTGTCCAAGTACTATTCATATTCCAAATTTTTATTTAAAAGATATATCATTAGGTGCTCAAAATGTAAGTGTTAATGATATGGGGCCTTTTACTGGAGAAGTTTCTGCTTATCAATTAGCTTCTTATAATGTTAAATATTGTCTTATTGGTCATAGTGAAAGAAGACATTATCAGAAAGAAACAAATGAAGAAATCAATTTAAAAATTAAAGAACTTTTGAAATACAATATTGTTCCAATTTTATGTATTGGTGAGTCTAAGGAAGAAAAATTTAATAATAAAACAAAAAAAATAATTGAAACAGAAATTTTAAGTGCTATTGAAAACCTTACTTCAGAAGAAAAAAATAAACTCATTATTGCCTATGAACCTATATGGTCTATTGGTTCTGGTGTTATTCCTACCAATATGGAAATTACAGAAGTTTTACAAGTAATAAAAAATATTTTGCCTACCAATAAATTACTTTATGGTGGTAGTGTTACGGATGAAAATATTAATACCTTAAAAAAATGCCCTTTAATTGATGGTTATTTGTTAGGAGGACTTAGTTTAAAACCTTATAATTTAGCAAATTTTTTAAAACAAATGACAAATTAGACATTTTCGACAAAACTTGTCATTTTTTACTCTTTGAAATTATCGAAATATAGTTTATAATAATACTTGCGTGGTAGTTAGATAGAGAGGAGAAAAATGAAAAGAACAAGAGTTTTAGTTGTTGATGACAACAAGAATTTAATCATGATGATTAAGGAGTATTTTAAAAACAATGCTGATATTTCTGTCGATTTAGAAGCTAATGATGGGAATGAAGGAATAAGATTAATTGAAAAGAAACAGAAAGAATTTGATTTAATTATTCTAGATTTGATTATGCCAGGTAAAGATGGTATAAGTGTTTTGGAATATCTTAATGAGCATAAAATCAATAAGAAAGTTATAGTGCTTACTTCTTATAATACTCAAGACATTATTAGAAAAGTTTCTGAAATGGGAGTTAACTATTTTATGTTAAAACCTTTTGAATTATCTGACCTTCAAAAGAAAATAGAGACAGTTATGTCTGGGGAAGATTATGGTGGAGAGTCAATAGATCTATATCATAACAATCTTCAAATTTCAATTACAAAGACACTTCATGAATTAGGTGTTCCTTCACATATTAAAGGTTATCAATATATTAGAGAAGGTATTTCTTTGGTATATCAAAATCCAGAGATAATAGGAGGAATTACTAAAGAACTATATCCAGAAATTGCTAAAAAATATATTACTACTGTTTCACGAGTTGAAAGAGCTATAAGACATGCCATTGAAGTGAGTTGGAACCGCGGAAATTGGCAATTAATGGAAGATATATTTGGACATAGTGTTGACATTGATAAAGCGAAGCCAACTAATTCTGAATTTATTGTAACAATAGCTGATAAATTGCGACTTGAATTTAATAAACCGCTTTTAACAGTATAAAAATAAAACTAGTGAGGAAAAAAAGTCACTAGTTTTTTAGTGCATGAAATCAATGATTTTTATATTGCATATTTTGTGCAAGAAATTTCACTTGACAAGACCCGTCGGGGGGGGGGGTATTATATAAATAGAAAAAAATAAGAATTGTGTGGAAAAGTTGGTGAAATTAATGAAAAAGAAAAATGGTATTAACATAAATGTAAAAATATTGATGGCATTTATATTTGGAATAATCATATCAACGTCGTTATCTTATGTCTTAGCAGAAACACTTATAAAAAGTGAAGATGTTTATTTTGACAAAACTAGTTCAGGCTTAGCTGTGAATAATGTGCAAGCCGCCATAGATGGAACATGTACCAAGTTTAGTAATGAATTGAATAAT